>DATFVD010000419.1:0-12640 GCA_035260505.1 Terriglobales bacterium | reverse complement strand
GTTCCGCGCGGCAGCGTAATTGCCGACGCGATAAGCGATTTCGGCCTCCGCCAAAGTCACGCCTGCGCCCCAATCCGGATCGCCAGCGAGATGGGCGACCGCGGGCACGTCGATTTGCTGCAAGAGGGCGGACGCTTCGTCCAATTTACCCAAGCCAATCAGGCAGCTCGCCAGTGTATACGCGGTGCCTCCGGTGAGCCCGGCGCGCGCTCCAAACGCTTTTGCCGATGCCTCATAGGCCTTGCGCGCATTGGATTGACCCTCGCGATAGCGCCCGGCCCGGCATTGGGCCAGAGACCCATCCGCAAGCGTGGCCACGGCAAAGAACGACAGAGGTCCCTGCTTGCGAACGGCGAGTTCGTGGATGGCAAAATCGTCGCGAATGGCTTCGTCCCAACGCCCAAGACTGCCTTCCGACTGCGCTCGCGTGGTCAATAGCTGCATGGTAAGTTCGTGGTCCGCGCCCAGCCGGGAAACAAATTCTGGATAGATTGTGCTTGCTTCCCTGATCGCTTCCTCGTGCTTATTCTGAATCATGAAGGCTTGTGCCAGATTCAGGCGCACGCGCAACACATGGGGACTGTCCGGCCCAGCGACCTGCGTGAAGGCAACAATGAGTTCGCGAAATAATTGCTCCGCCTTCGCCCCCTCGCCGAGGCGGATATAGGAAAACGCCAATCTTTGTTTGAACGTCAAGCGGGCGCTCTCATCGAATTCGGGGAGAACGGCCGCCCGGTTCACTGCCGCTTGAAAGTTTTCTGCCGCGGACTTTGCGTCGTTCTCAATCAATGCAATCATTCCCCGCGCGGAGGACAGCCAGACCGCCAAGTCAGGTCGCGAATGTGGAAGCCTGGCGATAAGCGCCTCCTGTTGTCCCAGCATGGACTTGGCTAACGGGAGCGAGCCGCTTTCGTAGCTTCGCGCCTCCAGCGTGGTTCGTTGTAGCTGAACGATAATCGCGTCTTGTGACAGCTCGCCATCCACCTGCTTGAAAAGATCCGCGGCTCGGCCATACTCCTGTCGGGCGTCTGGATAATCTGTTCGGTTATCGAGCGCTCGGGCAATGGTTTGGTGGAGACGCGCGGCGATCAGGGGCTCATTCTTGAATTGACGGTCGATGCTGGGGGACGCCTGCTTGATTGCATCCATCAGCGACTCGCCGGCCTTGCCGCTCGAAAACGGATTACCGCGCCCCAGCAGATCGTCAGAAAGAAACCGGTTGATCGAGGTTGCGATCGCGGTCTGGCGATTGGCAATGTCGCGTTCGCGAGCGGCTCTCCGATAAAGAGTGACACTCAAGCCCAATCCGACCGCCAGCGCAATGACGGCCAGCGCGATCCAGGGACGCCGGGCGCGGGTCCCGGCCAATTTGCGCTCGGCAATCTGTGCTCGAACTTTTGCAGTTTCCAGTTCGTCGCGTTTGATCCGGCGTCGATCGAGCGTAAGCAGCCGCTCGACCAGATCGGCCGCGCTATTGAGCCGCTTGGCGGGATCGCCACACGCCGCATCGGCAATATCCTCGCGGAGCAACGGATCTTTGATTTCGGCTTCCCATCCCGGCGCAAGCGGCTTGCGAAAATCACCGACGGCCAACTGGTAGAGCAGCACGCCGAGAGCATAAACATCGGCGCCGGCGCTGGGAGATTGACCCGCCAGGACTTCGGGCGCGAGATACATCAAAGTTCCGGTCAACGTCTCGTTCTCGAGCCCAGCGGTCTGAGTGAATCCCAGGTTGGTGATTCCCAATGCGTGGAGCCGCGAAGGATCAAACAGCGACGCGCTACCGAAATCTGCGATTTTGATCTGCCAGCCGCCATTGGCGCCGGGCACGACCAGGATGTTGGCCGGCTTCAAATCTTTGTGAAGCACGCCGATGTCGTGCGCCGCGGCAACGGCCTTGGCAATATCGATCAGAAGATGAAGACGAGCGTCGAGCGTGGTTTTGTTCAGTCCACCCTGCGCGGCCGCCCATTCCGCCAGGTTTGCCCCGGCGTATTCGCTTTCAAGAAAGAAAGGAGGCGTTTCGAAATTCCATTCCAGGATGCGGACGAATTCCGGCCGGTCGCCGAGCGATTCCCGCAGAAAACGAGAAATCGTGATCTCGCGTTTCAACCCCTTCAGGCGCACGCCATCCGCTGCGAACTTGAATACGCGTTGTTCGTGAGTCTTCGGATTTTCGCCCAGCCAGACTTCGCTCGATCCGGAAATGTCCATGGGGCGAGAGAGTCGCCATTGCTCTCGACCAGGAACGACGTCACCCGCTTTGAATCCAAGCTCGGGTCCCGCTGCTGCCGCCACCGTCTTGCAATAGACCGGGACCGCCAGTCGGTATCCAACGCGAGGCACCGTAACAATCGCGGGATGGTCTTCATCCCCCATCGCCTTGCGCAACTTGGAGACTGCCGTCGCCAACGAACCATCCACGACCATCACATCGGGCCAGACGGACTCTAGTAATTCTTCCTTGGTCACGACCTCGCCGGCATGGAGAAGGAGTTGCAGCAGGATGTCCAGCGGCTTCGATTCCAACTCTATCGGCTTACCCTTAACCCGCAACTCCCGTCCCAGTTCGTCAAGTTCGTAGTCTGCAAAACGCCACAAGCGTCCGGAAGTCTCAGCAACTTCTCCCATAGCTCCTTTGTAATTCATAGACTTAGTCCCGCTTTAGAGTTCTTAAGAATTCCGTCAGGACATGCAGCGGGGGATGGTGCAGACTGTCGCCCAACGGCCACTGGTAAGCGCAATTATTTTGCCACGAACCAGTCCGCCGAGCACGCGAATTGTGCAAGGGATCCACAGGCAAGGAGCAAGGCAGGGAACGGCTCGTTCTTCGGAGTTCTAATGACGAATGACGCAGGATATTTCACCTTGACAAAGCAACTGGCTGGGAATATGAGTCCTGTCTGCGGCCCGAATCACCTCCCCCCGGCAACCGCCAACAGCGCGTCGACTTTCGTAAGCCATCCACTCGAATTTCTTTTGGAGGAGTTTTTATGAAACACCGTGGAACCGTACTTTCGATCTTCGCAGGGGTACTGCTATTTGCTGTGGCCGCAAGTGCCCAGACCTATACCGCGCTGCACACCTACCCAATCGGCTCCGGCAACTATAGCGGTGTCGGATGGCCCCAAGTGATGTCGCAAGGCCGCGATGGCCTCTTGTACAGCACCATCTCCAACGATGGAACGAAGAATGTCGGCACAGTATTCAACATCACCCCAGCGGGGCAATTGAACACGATCTACAGCTTCTGCCCCCTAACCGGATGCGCCGACGGAGCGTCCCCACTCGGTGGCGTGACGCTGGGCTTCGATGGGAACTTCTACGGGACGACCCAGGGCGGTGGGAGTCACGGGGCCGGCACGGTGTTTAAGGTCACGCCCACCGGAACGTTGACGACGCTGTGGAATTTTGCCAACGGCACCGATGACAGCGTCCCTTTCTACACCACGTTGCAGGGGCAGGACGGCAATATGTACGGTGTTTCTGCAGCACAATATAACGGGCAGTACGGTGCCTTCTTCAAGGTCTCCGCGGCTGGTGTGTTTAAAGCCCTAAAGGACTTCGCCTACACCAACGGCGCGAACCCCAACCTTCCGACGCAGGGCACCGACGGCAACTTTTATGGCACCGCGCAAGGTGGTGGAGACCCGACCTGCAGGTGCGGGGTGGTATACAAGGCGACGGCTGCTGGCGCGATCACCGTGCTCCACAACTTCAAGGGGTATCCCACTGACGGATATCGGCCGCTGGCAGTGCTGGTCCAGGGCTATGACGGCAATTTCTACGGGACGACCTATCAGGGAGGCGCGAAAAATTTCGGATCTGTCTTCAAGATCACTCCCTCGGGAACCTTTACCCTGCTCTACAGCTTCGGCAGCGTTGCTGGGGATGGGCTGAAACCCATAACGGGCTTGACACTGGGAACCGACGGCAATTTTTATGGGACGACCGGCAATGGTGGGACAAAAAATTTCGGATCGCTCTACAAAATCACTCCCGCAGGCAGCGAGTCGGTTCTCTACAGCTTCTGTTCGGTCAGTTGCAACGACGGGTTTGCCCCTGCGACACCGCTCGTACTGCACACCGACGGAAAATTCTACGGCAACACCAACGGGAACTCTTTGGGCGGCAGCGTTTTCTATAGTTTCGATGTAGGATTCAAACCGCTCGTCGACCTTGTGACCTGGTCCGCCAAGGTTGGCAAGACCGTCGAGATCCTGGGCCAAGGCTTCACCGGGACGACCGATGTCTCATTCAACGGAGTCAACGCGGCTTTCAGCAACGTCTCCGACACCTACTTGACGGCGACCGTCCCTGCTGGAGCGCTCACCGGCCCCGTGACCGTAACCACGCTCACAAACACGATGAAGAGCAACCGGGCGTTCCTCGTGACGCCGCAGATTAAGAGTTTCACTCCCGCCAGCGGCATTGTGGGAACCTCGGTGACGATCACCGGAGTCAGCCTCATTCAGGCCACAAAAGTGACCATTGGCGGTAAGCCAGCCAGTTTCACGGCCAACTCCGATACCCAGGTCACGGCTACCGTGCCCCCGGGTGCGAAGACGGGCGCGAAGATCACCATCACCACCCCCGGGGGAATCGCTAGCAGCCCCTTAGTTTTTTCGGTCGTACCCTCCATCACCTCATTCAGCCCGACCAGTGGTCCGGTGGGAACAGCGGTCACGATCACTGGAAACAGCTTCAAGAGTGCGACCAAGGTGACGTTCGGCGGCGTTGCGGCCACCAGTTTCCAGGTGATATCCGACACGCAGGTGGATGCGCTCGTCCCGACCGGCGCAGTGACAGGGCCCATCGCTGTCACCACTCCGGGCGGCACGGGAACGAGCGCGACTAACTTTACGGTAACGCCATAGGGGTGGAGGGCCGGGCGTCCCTGCCCGGCCCTCAAGACATTCATCCCTCCGCCGTCGCCTTCGCGGTTCTACGAGTCGCTCGGTTTCGGGGTACGGCGGAGAAGAATGTAAAGCAGGGTCAGTGCAATCAGGAAAGTCACGCCAGCAATCAAGTTGATGCGCGAATCCCACCAGGTTTTTCCGATCGCTGCCAGGACTACGACTAAACCGACGAGTGATCCCCATTTGCCTAGAGGCGATCGGGCAGGAATTTCGGCGGCCTGGGCGGCGGTGAGACGGCGTCGGAAGGAGACGTGGGCGGCTAGCGAGATGATCCAGGAAAGCATCATGCCGAAGAAGGCGCCGCGGAGGATGTACTCGAAGGCTTTGGCCGGCGCCCAGCGCTCGAGGACCAGCGCGACAACGATCCCGTAAGAGGAAGCGAGGAGAGCTAGGATCGGAGTTCCTTTTGCGCTGAGGCGGCCGAGCGCTCTGGGCGCCCATCCGGTGCGGGCTAGCGAGAAGAGCATGCGAGAAGAGATGTAGAGGGCGGCGTTAGCTCCCGAGAGGGCGGCGGTGAGGACCACGAAATTCATGAAGTGAGCGGCGCCGGGAAAGCTGACGGAGCGGAAGACGGTGACGAATGGGCTTTCGGTGACGCCAGCGCGGTTCCACGGCATGATCCCAACCAGGATGATGATGGCTCCTAAATAAAGGAAGGTAAGGGTAAGAAAGGTCATGCGAACGGCGCTGGCTATTGCCTTGGCGGAACTGGACTCGCCGGAGGCTACGGCTACAAATTCCACGCCGCCGAAGGTATAGATCGCGAAAGTGATGGCGAGCAGGGGGGCGGCGGGTCCGAGCGGAAAGAATCCACCGTGGCCGGTGTATTGGGGAGCGGCTCGTCCGGTGAGGAGCAGGGCGGCGCCAAGTGCGATAAAGGCGGCGATGACCGCGACCTTGATCATGGCAAACCAGAATTCGAAGCGTCCATAGCTGTGGACCGCTAAGAAGTTGACAAAGAGCAGAAACGCGGCAAAGGCGAAGACCCAGAAGATGGCGGGCACGTGTGGAAACCAGAGCCGCATGTAGGTGGCGGAGGCGACCATCTCAGCTCCGATGGAAACGGCGATCGCGAGCCAGTAACCAGCGCGCGAGATGAATCCGGCCCAGCGGTTTAGGTAGAGGTCTCCGTAAACACCGAAGGAACCGGCGGCGGGATGAGTGCTGGCGAGTTCGCCGAGCGCTAGCGCGACGGTCCAACTGATGAAGGCAGCAAGGACGAAGCTGAGTATGACGGCAGGGCCGGCGAGTTCGATGGCGGCCGCCGTGCCCAGCAGAAGTCCGGTGCCGATGGAACCGCCGACGGCGACCATGGTCATCTGTCCGGCGGTGAGTTGATGGCGGAGGCCGGACTCTGGGTCAATGAATTCTCGGTTAACGAATTCTGGGTGTGGGGATGGAGTGGACATGAGTGCTCGTACTCGTATATCAGAACCGCGGACTAAGTGGGAGGTGAAAGGCGGATTTGGCGAGATACCGAACGCCGCTCTCATGAGCTAAAGTAAAAGCCAATATGCAGACCTTGGGCCATGTCGCGCTGGTCGTCCGGGAATACGATGAAGCGCTGTCATTCTTCACGCGCACGCTCAACTTCCGAGTGGTCGAAGATACTCGTTTAAGCGACGACAAGCGCTGGGTACTGATCGCTCCGCCGGGATCTCAGGGTACAAGCCTGCTTCTGGCGCAGGCAGCAACGCCTGAGCAGGTGAGTCGTATCGGCAACCAGACCGGTGGGCGAGTATTTCTTTTTCTGCATACCGACGATTTCTGGCGTGACTACCGTGAAATGACCACGCGGAAGGTGAAATTCGTGCGGCCGCCGAGCGAAGAGACCTACGGAACCGTCGCAGTCTTCGAAGACCTGTACGGCAATCTGTGGGACCTGTTGCAGCTGAAAGCTGCGAACGTCGGCACTGCAATTCAGACGTGAACCGCGCTCCGGCACATCGGTGGCTTATCGTCGAAAGACGCTGCGCGGCAGCAAGTAAGTGAATCCAACGAACCCTTCCCATCGCGTGGACGTGCGGGTCAGTCCGCGATTGAAGCCGCCGTCGAGCACCAGGTTTCTCCGCAGGTTGTAGTTCAGCGCCCACAAGTTGCCCACGGCGTTACCGCGGAGAAATGGCTGAGTGAAATGCCATATTTCTCCGGATACGCCGAACTTTCTCCCGAGCGAATGTGAGACGGAGAGCGTCTGCCCGAACTGGGCTCGATGAATCGCACCGTCGATCACTTCATTGAACAAGAAATTAGTGTCGTAGTGAAAGCCCTTGACGTCGGCGCTGGCAAGAAGCAGCGCGGAGTTTCTGGTGCTTCCAATATCGAGGTCAGGCGTGTCTCCGCCGTAAACTCGGCGGAAGTAGCTCAGCGCAATTGTCGGCCGCGCTCCTTCTCCCGTGTGCAGAACGCCTTGCACTCCTAGAGAGACATCTCCCGTCCCATTTCCAGATTGACCTTCAACGCGGGAATGCGCAAACGGCCCATCTCCGGCCAGCAGTTCGATCCGGCGCGATACGGAAAACTTCACCACCTCGTTCAGACTTAACTGTGAAGTGAAGCCTGGTGAGTGTGTCGCACCCAGGAAGCCGGTTTCAAACTGAAGGTAGCCAACCGGAGTGAGCGTGGCGGGCGTGGAGACGGTCGGCCGACCAGGATTGGCCACCGGCTCGTCCGGCTGCCGCTGCGCAGCCGCGGCAAGCGTGAGAGCTGGAAAAACAGCTAAAAGGAACGACAGTACCGATGGGGACGACAATCGGATCATAACGTTTTGCAGTCGAACGCCTATTTCGCCCGCAGGAGCAGCACCGGCGCGCTGATATTGTGTTGGACCCGGCTGGCGGTGGTGCCAAGAAAGACATCGGCAAGGAAGCGATGTCCATGCGTGCTCATGGCCACCAAGTCGCAACCCTTCTCCTTGACCCACTTGATAATCTCATTCGACGGTTCACCGTATGCCAGTTCGGCCTGCGCAGGAATGCCGATGGATTCGAACTCGGCCCGTACTTTTTCCAGATAGGTGGTATCTTCCGCGATTTCCGGGCTGATCGCGTCGGGGCCATAAGTTCTGGCTGCCCATCCGTCGGCCACATGAAGAAGCACTAACCGGCTCTGCGCAAGCTTCGCAAGCTGCTTGACGTGTTCAATGATCGCCCGATCAGTCGGCGTCCCGTCTAACGTCACCAGGATTGTGTCGTACATGGCTGTTCCGTTCCCGTCGCCTCTCGTTTCCGGCCTCATCCGCCGGTAACGACCTTCCACGCCGCTTTTAGCGAGTCTGGTATGCCGTAGATGTCCAGGGTGGTGATCAGAATAGCACTGCTCCAACCGGCGGCCATTAGGAACGAACCGTTCTTCCAAGTCCCCATTCGCTTGCGTGAACTTGTGAAATGCAGGAGCGGGAACATGGCGAACGGAAGCTGCAGGGCGAGCACTACTTGACTGAGAGTAAGCAGATCGGTAACGCTGCTGTCACCGCGCAGCCCGATTATAAAGACCGCCGGCAGAATCGCTAACGTGCGGGTGATGAGCCGGCGCACCCAGGGCTTGATTCGCCAACGCATGAAGCCTTCCATCACGACTTGGCCCGCGAGCGTGCCCGTGATAGTGCTGCTCTGCCCGCTTGCCAGGAGGGCCACTGCAAACAGAGTGCTCGCAGCGCCAGTCCCCAGCAACGGCGCCAGCGTCAAATAGGCAACCCGAATCCAGTCACTGCTGGCGCTGAACTTGATGACCTGCCCCCCTGAGGCAGTCACGCTTTCCTTGCCGAAGAACACGGTAGCCGCGAGCACCAGAATCGCCGCGTTGACCAGGAAGGCGATGGTCAGGGCCACAATTGAGTCAATCGTGTTGAAGCGGATCGCGCTCCGAATGGACCCTTCGTCTTTCTGCAGCCTCCGGCTCTGCACCAGCGCCGAGTGCAGATACAGGTTATGGGGCATCACCGTCGCGCCGATGATACCGATCGCGAGGTACAAAACGCCGGATTGACGAAAATGCGGCGAGATTAGTGCGCGCCCCATCTCTAGAAAACTGGGTTGAGTTTGCGGGAGCACGAAGATCTCGATGAAATAGCACACGCCGATGGTCGCAATCAACAGCAGGACCACAGCTTCGATGGTGCGCATCCCGAAGCTCTGCAGAGCCAGGAGCAGCAGCACATCGAGTCCCGTGATGATGACCGCCCATAGCAGGGGAATATGGAACATCAGGTTGAGTGCCACCGCACTCCCGAGAACTTCCGCTAAATCACAAGCGCCGATGGCCACTTCGCTCATCAGCCAGTTGGGCCAGCGGCTCCACTCGGGATACCAGTCGCGGCAACACTGCGCGAGGTCCTTCCCGGTCACCACGCCCAAACGAGCGGAAATCACCTGCATGAAGATCGCCATCAGGCTGGCGAGTCCAACCACCAATAGGAGTCCGTACTTGTACTGAGCGCCCCCTTGCAGGTCCGTCCCCCAGTTGCCGGGGTCCATGTAGCCGACGCTGACCAGAATCGCCGGGCCCACGAAAGCCCGCCACTGCTCCCAGAAGCCGGCCTGATGATGCGGCACCTCGACGGATCTGTGCACACCTTCCAGAGAAACGTGGCCGCTGCCTCGGGCGCCGGACGGCGGCATGTCGGAGCGGGCGGGTGCATTCGTATCCGTTGCGCCTTCCCCCTTTCTCATTTTTTACGCATCCGCGAGAACTCCGAGTCAACTGGAGTATACACCATGATATTAATTGTAGTTAATAGTTAATTACACAGGACGCGACGGTAGCGGAGAAACCCAGACTCTGTCCGCCGCGGGCCGGCCTAAAACAACGGTACGGGCGGTAGTCCGTATGGAGAGCGTTTTGTCGTAGTTATTCTCGATCAAGCTGAGCTTCGCCCCGGGCCGAATACCGCGCGCTTCCAGAAACTCCAGCAGGTGCCGGTCGCGTTCGTAGATCCCGCTTACGATGTAGTTCTTCTCGACTTCAGCTTCTGAAAGCAGCAGCAATCCGCGGCGGCGGCGGCTGGCAGGACTCTCCAATTCGGTCAGGTTGCCATGCGGACACGCAACGCCGCGCCCAAGTTTGGCCAGTAGCCTGCCCTCGAAATCGGGTGACACCGCGTGTTCCAGCCTTTCAGCTTCGTCGTGTACCTTGAACCACTCCATGTCGAAGATTTCGGCGAGCATGCGCTCGATCAGGTGGTGGCGAACCGTCAACTTGCGGGCAATCTTTCGTCCGGCAGCGGTCAGGCGAACGCGTCCATCGGTATTCACCCGCACCAGGCCGTCCTTTTTCAGCCGCCGCACCGCCATGGTTACCGCCGGGGGCGACACCTTGAGCCAGTGCGCGAGCGTCGCCGAAATGACGGTTTCCCCTTCGCTCTCGGCCTCGAGAATCGCCTTGAGGTAGTCCTCTTTGGAGACTGTGATCACGTGAACCGTATTATACGGCGGGATTAAGCGTGGTTAACCGGAAGATTGCCGAGGAGAAGGTCAGATTGCGCAAGTTCAAGCCTCGCGGTTAGCGTGGGCCGTTAGCGAGAATCTGAAACGAGCCGCTTGAGTTTTCGCCTCTGCCATCTGTTTCGGTTTGACATCACCTTCTCCCGCCCCCTACCCTTGAATGTCTGACTATGAAAGTCCTCGTCATCGGCAGCGGCGGACGCGAGCACTCCTTGGTGTGGAAGCTCCAGCAGTCACCGCGGGTAAC
Organism: Terriglobales bacterium; assembly: GCA_035260505.1. Classification (GTDB taxonomy): domain Bacteria; phylum Acidobacteriota; class Terriglobia; order Terriglobales; family Acidobacteriaceae; genus Acidiflorens. The sequence continues at coordinate 2,033 of DATFVD010000419.1, read as the reverse complement.
GAAAATCTATTGCGCGCCGGGCAATGGCGGCATCGCGGACGAAGCCGAGTGCGTCGCAGTCGACGTCAAGAGTCTCGACTCCATGATCGCGCTCGCGAACCAGATCCAGCCCGACCTCACCATTGTGGGACCGGAACTGCCGCTGATGCTCGGCTTGGTGGACGAGTTCACGCGACGAGGCTGGCGCACATTCGGCCCAACTAGAGCCGCCGCACAGCTTGAAACCAGCAAGAGCTTTGCCAAGGAATTCCTGCAACGCCACCGTATTCCCACGGCTCATTATGCGATTTGCGATTCTTCGGAACAGGTTCGCGATGCGTTGCCGCACTTCCATGCTCCCATCGTGGTGAAGGCCGACGGACTGGCTGCCGGCAAGGGCGTAGTGATCGCCAAAAGCAAAGATGAGGCCTCCACTGTCGCCAATGAAATGCTCAGCGGCAGGATGCTCGGCGAAGCCGGATCGCGTGTTGTGCTGGAAGAGTTTCTCCAGGGCGACGAGCTTTCGTTTCTGGTCGTGAGCGACGGCGAGCGAGTGGCGCCGTTGGTCGCCGCACAAGATCACAAGCGCGTGGGCGACGGCGACTCCGGCCCGAACACCGGAGGCATGGGCGCCTACACCACGCGGACCATCGTGGACGATCAGATGCGTGACTGGCTTGTCGCCCACATCGCGCGGCCCGTCGTCGCCGGTATGAAGGCCGAAGGCGCGGAGTATAAAGGCGTCCTGTATTGCGGCCTGATGATGACCGCGCGCGGCCCCATGGTGCTCGAATTCAACTGCCGCTTCGGCGATCCCGAGACGCAGCCCATTCTGATGCGCCTCGAAAGCGATTTGCTCGAGGCGATGGAAGCCTCGATCGACGGCCGCACCAGCGACGGCGATTTCAAGTGGTCGAACGACGCGGCGGTATGCGTGGTGATGGCTTCGGGCGGTTATCCGGAGAGCTACGAGGCAGGCAAGAAAATCACCGGCCTCGAGGATGCGGCGAAGTCGGACGGTGTAAAAGTCTTCCATGCCGGTACCTCGAAACGTGATGACGCTTTCTATACTTCCGGCGGCCGCGTGCTCGGAGTCACGGCGCGGGCTGCGGAGTTGCAAACCGCGGTGCAGCGCGCCTATGAGGCTTGCGCGAAGATCAGTTTTGAAGGCGCCCAGTATCGCAAAGATATCGCGGCACGAGCACTGAAGAAGAACTAGCGGAGTGCGGGAGACCTCGGAATCACAACATCGCGTCACCGACGCATGGCTTCGTATCAGGGCATCGCTTTAGCGATGCCGTAATTGTGCGAAAACGACCGCCCCTTTAGGGGCTGGGCAGGAGATGGACGCAAACCAGTATGAGCCAGCCACTAGTTTCAATTGTCATGGGCAGCGACTCCGACCTGGAGATCATGCGCGAAGCCGGAAAAGCTCTCGATGAATTCGGGATTACCTACGAGATGGATGTAACGTCAGCCCACCGCTCGCCCGACCGCACCGCAGATTACGCGCGCAAGGCCGCTGGACGCGGCATTCGCGTGATCATCGCGGGCGCGGGTGGAGCGGCGCACCTGGCAGGCGTGATCGCCGCGCACACCACCTTGCCAGTTATCGGCGTCCCGATCCCCTCAACATCTCTGCAAGGCATGGATTCGCTGCTCGCGACCGTGCAAATGCCCGCCGGCATTCCGGTAGCAACTGTCGCCATCGGCAAGCCCGGCGCGACGAATGCAGGAATTTTGGCCGCGCAGATACTCGGGCTCGCAGATGCTGCGATCGCGAAGAAACTGGGAGCGCACAAAGAGAAACTTGCACGCGGCGTGGAAGAGAAATCAAAGAAGTTGAATTCGACGATGGAAGAATGAGCAAAGCCGCGAACCAAGACGTGTGGGCGCGGCTTACAGCTTCAAGCTTTTCAGATATTCCCGGAACTTCGCGCCCAGATCTTCGCGTTTCAGGGCAAACTCAACCGTAGCTTTGAGGAATCCGAGTTTGTCGCCCGTATCATGACGACGCCCCTCATACACGTAGGCATACATTTTTTCGCGCTGCA
>DATFVD010000418.1:0-7000 GCA_035260505.1 Terriglobales bacterium | reverse complement strand
GTATGTCTATGAATCTGCACGCCTTTCGCACAAATGAGAGAGGGAGGAAAGTGGCACGCCCCATGCAACGTTCCTAGCTTGCGACTTCCCGAGATGCGCTTGCGTTCGGGGGAGTCTGGACGCACTGAGGATAGATGACTGAGGATAGATGATATGAAAGCTGCCGTCCGACATCAATTGGATCCCACCATCCGGAGCAACGATACCCGGGACTTTCAGGGAGCTTTGCGGGCGAAAATCGTCGGGCAAGAAGAAGGCCTGCAGGCGCTGGTCGACCTGTACCAGGTCTTCTGCGCGGGTTTGAACTCACCGGGCCGGCCGGTGGGAAATTTGCTTTTCTTGGGGCCGACAGGATCGGGCAAGACGCGCATTGTGGAAGCGGCTGCGGAGATTCTGTTTGGGGATGCGCGCTCGGTGATTAAAGTGGATTGCGCGGAATTTCAGCATTCTCATGAGATTGCGAAGCTGATCGGTTCGCCCCCGGGTTACCTGGGCCATCGCGAAACCCATCCTTTGATTACACAGGAAGAGCTGACGAAGAGCCATACCGAGAAGCTGAAGCTCTCGTTCCTGCTGTTCGACGAAATCGAGAAAGCATCGGACGCGCTGTGGCAATTGCTTCTGGGAATGCTGGACAAGGCTACTCTGACCTTGGGCGACAATCGCCGCGTGGACTTGTCGCAGACGGTCATTTTCCTTACCTCAAACCTCGGTGGCGGAGAAATCACGGAATTGATGAACGGCGGCATGGGCTTTGTGCAGCCGAAAGACATACCGGCCGCGGGACTGGACCAAAAGGTGGAGCGGACGGCCGTCGAAGCGGCGCGGCGCAAATTCTCACCCGAATTCATGAACCGGTTGGATAAAGTCGTTTGCTTTCATCCGCTTAGGAAAGAGCAGTTGCAAGAGGTTCTGGATATCGAGTTGGGACAAGTGCAGCAGCGGGTGCTGGAGACGGCCAAGGGGCAGTTCCTGTTCCGCGTAACCGGGCCGGGGAAAGAGTTCTTGCTGCAGGAAGGCACGGACCAGAGGTATGGCGCGCGACACCTGAAGCGAGCCATCGAGAGGCACGTTGTGTATCCTCTGGCGAATCTACTGGCTACAGAGCAGATCCATCTTGGCGACCTGGTATGCATCGATTGGGACCGCGACCAGGATCAGTTGACGTTTATTCGCGAAGGCGAAAACTTGGCTTTGCCCGCACGTCGGCTGGAGCCCGTGGCGCCGCCGCGTCTGGCGAAGGCGCATAGCGGGAAGTCTGTGGATGCGCCCGCCTCGACAACTGCTGCGGAGCCAACGCCGCGGGTGGCACGCTAGACTGGCGAACCCGAGTGGCGGTAAGCCGCCGCAAGGCCCAAGCTGCAAGCCCCAAATAGGTTTAGGAGAGACTGAAGGCCCGAGCGCATTCTCGCTCGGGCTTTTTCCTTTTGGTTTCCAGCCGGTGTAAAGTAATCCCGAGACATCTATTCGTCCTCCTAGCCTACGACCCTGGGGAGTCCAAATGCGGGCCTGGGTACAGCAAGGGAAATTCAGATGGGGTCGGAGACTGCGCGGGTTGGTGGCAGCGGCGCTGGCGCTCGCTTGTGCGCCGGGATTGTGGGCGCAACGCAGCAAGCTGAAGCCACCCTGGAACATGTATTCTGCCGAAACGGATGTGCAAGTCGGGAAGCAGAACGCGGACATCCTGAAGAAGCGCCTGCCGCTGTGCAACGCCCCTAAAGTGGATGAGTATCTCACCAAGCTGGGGCTGAAGCTGGTGGCCAAACTGCCGACGCGCGGCGTGCAGTATCCCTGGGAGTTTCATTGCGTGAACAGCAAGGAGATAAATGCGTTTGCGCTGCCGGGCGGATATGTTTTCGTCAACCGGGGTGCGATTGAGGTGGCGGACAACGAGGCGCAGCTTGCGGCGGTGATGGCGCACGAATTGTCGCACGTGGTACTGCGGCACGGGACCGCGCAAGCGTCGAAAGCGCAGCTAATGCAAGGCGCGGCGGGAATTTTCAGCGGGATCTTCGGCGGAAGCACGGGTGGAGCGCTGCTGACGCAAGGCGTGGCGCTGGGAGCTGGCGGCTTGCTGCTGCGCTATTCACGCTCGGATGAGACGCAGGCGGACGTGCTGGGAACGCAGGCCCTGTATGACGCGGGATATGACCCGCGTGCGATGGCGCAGTTTTTCGAGAAGCTGGAAGCCGAGACGAAAGGGAAGAATCCGCCGCAGTTTTTGTCGGACCACCCGAATCCCGGGAATCGGGTGGAGCGCGTGGATGAAGAGATCGACAAGCTGGGAGGCGTGCCGCCAAACGCAAAGAGAGATTCCGCCGAGTTCGAGGCGGCCAAGCGCGAGGTACTGGCGCTGCCGGTCGTGAAGATGCCGCCCGCAGCGGCGGGAAGCGTGGCTCCGGCGCCTCCCTCGAGCAACTTTGTGGATTACCAGGCCAGTGGCTACGCACTCAAGATTCCGGGGAACTGGAAGAAATACGAGGACAACGGAAGTGTTACGTTTGCGCCGGACGGCGGGATCTCGCAAAAAGGCGGGCTGGCTTACGGAATGATTGTGAGCGTGAACCAGGTGCAAGCAGACGCAAGTGAGCATGCGCTGGAGAATGCCACGCAGGCGCTGATTGAGGAGCTGGCTAAGACCAATGCGGAGCTGAAGATGACACGCGAACCTGAGCGGGTGCAACTGAATGGACAGCCGGGGCTTTCAACGTATTTGAGCAACGATTCGCCGGCGGGCGGGCAGGAGACCGACTGGCTGGTGACCGTGCTGCTGCCGCAGGGATTGGTTTCGTTTTTGTGCGTGGCGCCGAAGGCCGCCTATCCGGAGTACGAGAAGACCTTTACGGCGGTGCTGGATAGTGTGCGGCTGTCGAAATGAAAGAGGAAAAGGCTTAACACAGAGAACACTGAGGCCGGAACACAGAGATCACTGAGAAGAAAAGGGCGCCTGGTTTTGCGCAGGCGCCCTTTGTTTTTGAGCCGACCTTCTAGCTGGCGTTGTTTACTCGCGGTTTTGGAAAAGAAACGGAAGGATTTCAGTCCCTTCTTTTCGGACGGAGTTGAGTTGCTCGGGATCGATCCCGAGGGCTTTGAGGATCGTCGGGGCTACCTGCGAACTGGCTACTGGCGTCTTGACCGTGCGCGCATGCAGATCCGGGTTGGAGACGATCAGGCCGACGTTGGTGTCGGCGAAGCTGAAGGCGCCGTGCTCGGCGTTCTTGGCGTGCGACCCGGTGTAGATGGTGCCGTAGATTGGCTGCACGATGATGTCCGGGGTCGCAGGATCCTTTGATGGATCATTAAACTTGAGGTCGAGCTCGCTACCAGCCATCACCTCATCGATGAAGAGCGCCTTGGCGTTTGCATTGAGATATGCGGCGACGGCGGGCGCTTGTGTCTGATCCTGCAACCAGATCAAGGCGATGTCGTCGTCTTGAACGAATCCGCAGGGACCGGTCGAGCAATTGTTGGCGGCTGCGATGGCAAGGGCGGCAGGATTGGTCGCGGCATCGGGAAGAGCGGCAACAAGGTCAGCAAAGTGGCCGGGTTTGTTAGTCTTCACTGGATTGATTGGGGACTGGCCGTGCTTGGCGCTGACGATGAACAGGGTCGATTCGTAAATGTGGCGAGCTTTCAAAGCGTTCATCATCATGCGGAGGGCGTCGTCCGTTTTCTGGAGACCATAGGCAAGAACAGCAGTGGGCGTTCCCGCACCGTCGGTGTAGCCGCCCACTTGCCCGGTGAACGGGTCGTTGGGGCAGCCGCCGGCAGCATTGTCTATCGAGAGTTTCTGGCCGACGCTGACGGCCTGGAAGTTCATGCCGAGCACGGTAGGCGTGCCTAGAGGGGTTTTCCCGTCGTCTCGAAAGCCCTTGATTTGGTTCACAATGGCATTGACCTTCAACAAATCGTTGTTGACGGTACAAACCACGCTCACCGTGTTATCGAAACCGCCCACGTTGGTAAGTTCCGGCGTGTACAGGTCATCGACACCCTTTCCCGATGGACCGTTGACCAAGTCATACGCGGGATGTTTATCGGCCCACGCGGTTACGCCACCCGCGGCCTTCACCACCTCGAAAATTGTGTTGGTGCGCAGCGCGTTGTGGGGAAACTTGGGAGCGCACTGCCCGTTTTCGTTGATATAGCGGGGCAAAGCGGCTGGGTCGATTTTGTTCAGCGAAACAGCAGGAGAACCGGTGTACTGGTCGATGCTCTCGTCGAAGACCTGCGTGTTACCGGGTTGTCCCTGGCAGCTGGTATTGCTCGGATCGAAAATGCTGCGATTGTAGCTGACGTCGTAAAACAGGCCTCCGGTTACCGGCGAGCCGCCGGTCACCAAGGCCAGCAGGCCGGGGAAGGAGTCTGAATTGGCGGGGGTGCGTGCGTTGGAATAAGTGACGCCATGATTCGCCAATTCAGCCAGTGCTGACTGCGGATGGTTTGCGACGTAGTTTGCCACGTCAAGAGCGTGCAAGCCGTCCACGCTGATGAGCAGCACATGCTTGATTTCACGATGTTTGCCGAGTTCGTCGGCGGATGCTCGGGAGGCGAGTGTGCCGCCGAGCAGAGCAACGCCCAGGGCCATAGCGGAGATGCGTTTATTCACAAGTTTCTCCTTACGATAGGAACGAATGGAAGCGAGTGCAGGGCGAGAGCCTAGGCGGGCGAGATTACAGGACGGAGAATGGGACGTAGCGTTCGTGTGAAAGCGGAGCGGCGGAGTACAAGGACGACTAGGTCTTGGCGATAAGGTTTTCTTTGTGGGAACGCTTGTTTTGTTCTTCGGCCGCCGGAGAGTGGTATCGCTGGTAGACCTCGGCGGCGCGGTCGAGGGCTTCGGCGATGCTGGGGCAGATATTTTCGAGGCCGACGTGGCGCTCGAAATCGGCTTGCTGCATGAGCTGGGCGGGTTGTTCGCGGGCGCCGCATAGGAGAAGCGAGCGGCCGGATTCGTGAAGCTGGTCGGCAAGATTTTCGATGGCGCCGAGGCCAGTGGCGTCGATAGCGGTCATGTTGCGCAGGCGCAGGATGACAATCGGCGGCAAGGTTTGCAGGGAGTCGAGAATGTCGGCGAACTTGTCCGTGGCGCCGAAGAGAAACGGCCCGTGAATGCGGAAAACCGTGGCGTAATCGGGAATGTCCTTGCCTTGCAGGACGTGGACGCGGCTGTCTTCGACGTAATCGCGGGTGACGCGCGTGACAGTCGTGGTGCGCGAGACTTTGCGGATGAACATGAGCGCGGCGAGGACCATGCCGACTTCGACGGCAAAGGTGAGGTCGGTGACGACCGTGAGGGTCAGGGTCAAGAGCCAGACGGCAATGTCGGCGGCGCTGAGCTTCAGGATTTCGGGGATCTCCTGCCATTCGCCCATGTTGTAGGCGACGACCATGAGAATGGCGGCTAGCGCGGCGAGCGGAACGTTTTTCACCAGCGGCGCGGCGAACAGGACGATGGCGAGCAGCGTAAGCGCGTGAATCATGCCCGCTACGGGAGTTTTCGCGCCGGCGCGGACGTTGGTGGCGGTGCGCGCAATGGCGCCGGTCGCGGGCAGTCCACCGAAGAGCGGTGACACTATGTTGGCGACGCCTTGGGCCATCAGCTCGACGTTGGGATTGTGCTTGTCTTTGCTCATGCGATCGGAGACTACCGCGGACATAAGCGATTCGATCGCGCCGAGCATGGCGATGGTGAAGGCGGGGGAGAGGAGTTGGCGGAAGACGTCGTAATGCAGGTTAGGCAGCGCGAGCGTCGGCAAGCCGCTAGGAATGCCGCCAAAGCGTGTGCCGATGGTCTCGACGGGCAGATGAAGCAGCGTGACGGCGGCGGTCGCGCCAAATGTGACGATGATCGCACCAGGGATTCGCTTGGCATATTTCAGGCAGAAAATCATGATTGCAAGGGAAGCGAGCGCTACGGCCGTAGCTTGCCAAGAGATGGTGTTCGCCGCTTGCGCGAACGCCTGCATGCGGTGGAAGAAATCCCCAGGGACGTGATCCATGCGCAGGCCGAAGAGGTCGCGAATCTGCGTGCTGGCGATGAGGATGGCGATCCCGTTGGTGAAGCCAACGATTACGGGGCGGGGGAAATATTTCACTGCCGTGCCCATGCCGGTGACGCCGAGAAGAACGAGCAGAACGCCGGCCATCATGGTGCAGGTGAAAAGGCCGTCGATCCCGTACTTGGCGATGATGCCGGAAACCACGACGACGAATGCGCCGGTTGGGCCGCCGATCTGCGTTTTGGAGCCGCCAAGAGCGGAAATGATGAAGCCGGTGACGATGGCGCAGTAGATCCCCGCTTGAGGCGAGACTCCAGAGGCGATGGCAAAGGCCATGGCGAGGGGCAGGGCTACCAAGCCGACGGTTATGCCGGCAATGAGGTCGGACAAGAATTTTTGGCGGTCATAGTTGCGCAGCAGGATTACGGATTTGGGCAGCCAGGCGTTTAGCGCGGGGGTCATGCCAGCAATTGCGGTCGAACCGACTCCAACAGGCGACGTGCAAGTTTAACAGGAAAGGCGCCAGCGCTAAGCGCGGGGATGACTTGCTTGTGCCGTGAAGTAAATCGCAAACGCGATCACGCCGTGGGAATTACCGGGGTGGGCTCCAGGTGTTTGTGTTTTGCTTTGTGCTTGGCCGAGTTCGGGTCGGCTTCCTGGCGCGAGGGATCCCAGCGTAAAATCGGCTTGCGCGCAGCGCCAACTTCGTCGAGACGGCGAACACGCGTGGAGTGCGGCGCGGTCTTCACCAGGTCCGGATTGGTGGCGGCTTCTTCGGCAATCGAGAGCATGGCATCGATGAAGAGGTCGCACTCTTCCTTGGACTCGGATTCGGTGGGCTCAATCATCAGCGCACCGGGAACGATCAGCGGAAACGCAGTTGTATACGGATGAAAGCCGTAGTCGATCAGGCGCTTGGCGATGTCCATGGTGTTGACGCCGTTCTTTTTTTGATGCGCGTCGCTGAAGACGACTTCGTGCATGGAGGGCAGGGAATA
>DATFVD010000417.1:0-7980 GCA_035260505.1 Terriglobales bacterium | reverse complement strand
ACTCGTCCCCAATCGCCTTCCGGTAGCCCGTTTCCGTCTAGACGAGCCCACGTCTTGCCGGCATCTTGCGACCGGTAAAGGCCGCTGCCGGGTCCATCGACAGGAGCATACGTGCTCCACGGAGGACGATGCGTGTGCCATGCGCCCGCAAGCAATAGCTGCGGCGTAGAGGTAGACATCGCAAGATCCGAAATGCCGGTTTCCGGCCCCAGATCGAGAACCCGCATCCAATGCATTCCTCCATCGACAGACTTATAAACGCCGCCCTGCTGGTCGGGACTATAAACACTGGGACCATAAGCATGCCCCAGCGCGCCGGCGTAAACGATGCTCGGATTCTGCGGATCAATCACAATCCGGCTGATCTGTCGCGTGTCCTCCAACCCAATGTGACTCCACGTTGAGCCGCCGTCAGTGGATTTGTAGACGCCATTGCCAGAAGAGAGATCGGAACGAATGTCGGTCTCGCCGGTTCCGGCATAAATGGTTTTAGGATCGGAGGGAGCTACGGCGAGCGCGCCGATCGAGCCCACCGGCTGGCCATCAAAAATCGGCGACCAGACAACTCCGGCGTCGGTCGTCTTCCAGATCCCGCCATTGACCGCGCCAAAATAGAAAGTAGTCGAGTCACCCGGCACGCCGGCCACCGCCACCACTCGTCCACCGCGGAACGGGCCGATCAAGCGCCATTTGAGACCATTCATCAGTTCCGGAGGAACCGGCTGGGCAACCGCAATGACGGTGAACAATAGAAAAAAACAAGCAGGGAGCGCACGGTTCAGGCAGGACCAGAGTTTGTGCAATTTATGGAACCCTCGTTTTGGACATCCAGTTTAGATGAAGCCGAGCCCCGCAAGGCATGTCGAAAATTTCTTGCCTGATTTTCATCGGTGATACCATCTACGTGTTTTAACAGCCGACTGAAAAACTCGGTGTTTAGTTTTGGGTGCCGCAGCGCTTCGGCGCTGCGGTAAATGCGTTGTTTTGAAGTGCGGCTTCGGCCGCTGAGGTGACACGCTCTGCTCAGAAACCAGTTTTTCCACGGCCTGTTAACGACTCCCGGAACCGCCATCACGGAATGACTCGAACCCCCCGCTCCGTCGCCTCGCCCCGAGTGGTCAGCATCGCGGATTTCCGCGCCCTCGCTCGGCGCCGCGTGCCCCGGGCCGTCTTCGACTATCTCGATGGCGGCGCCGAAGGCGAGGTCACCCTCCGCGAGAATTGCCGCGTCTATGAGGATGTCACCTTCCGTCCCCGCCATGCGGTCGCCGTCGCCGATTGCAACTTGTGCACCCGCGTTCTCGGCTTCGATCTCTCTCTCCCATTCCTGCTGGCTCCGATCGGCTACAGCCGCCTGATGCACCCCGTGGGCGAAGTGGGCGCCGCTCGCGCCGCCGGCAACGCGGGCACCGCCTACATTCTCTCCACCATATCGGGACACAAGCTGGAAGACGTAAAAGCCGCCTCGACCGGACCCGTCTTCTACCAACTCTATCTGATGGGTGGCCGCGCCGCCGCCGAGGCCGCAATTGATCGCGCGCGCCGCGCCGGATTTTCCGCCCTTGTCGTCACCATCGATACGCCCGTCTCCGGAATCCGCGAGCGCGATTGCCGCAACGGCATCAAGGAGCTCGTCAGCGGCAGCCCCTTTGAAAAAATGTGGTTTCTTCCGCAAGTTCTCTCGCGCCCAGGATGGCTCGCGAGTTTCCTGCTCGATGGCGGTCTGCCCGCCCTTCCCAACGTCGTCGTCCCCGGCAAGGGCACCGTGCCGCTCGTGGATGTCGCCGCCGCCCTCGCCGAATCCACCGTGACCTGGAGCGACCTCGGCTGGATTCGCGAACTGTGGCGCGGCCCCATCCTCGTCAAAGGTATCCTTACTGGAGAAGATGCGCGCCGCGCCGTCGACGAAGGCGCCGCGGCAATTTCCGTCTCCAATCATGGCGGCCGCCAGCTCGACTGCGTTCCTTCTTCCTTGCGGGCCTTGCCGGAGGTCGTCAGGGCGGTCAACGGACAAACCGAAATCCTCCTGGATGGAGGCATCCGCCGCGGCACCGACATCGTCAAGGCCCTCTGCCTGGGCGCGAAAGCGGTGCTCTGCGGACGCGCCTACGCCTACGGCCTGGCCGCCGCCGGAGAAGCCGGCGTCAACCGCGCCATCGAAATTCTGCGCATCGACCTTGACCGCACTTTAAGGCTGCTCGGTTGTGCGTCCGTCGCCGAACTGAATCGTTCGTATGTGAATCTGCCACAAGGTTGGGATAGCAACTGACGGCGTTGGTGAAAAGAGAACTGAGAACTGGGGACTGCCTGGGAAGAAACAGTAGCCCCGAGGAACTTCGCACGTGAAATCGCTCTCCAGAAAAGCGTCCACGCATTCCAGCGTCGAAACGAACCGTCGTCTTGCCTATTTCAACGAGCGCCGCGATGAGATCGTCTTGACCATTCGCGACCTCGTAGAAATCGAATCCCCCAGCGACAACAAAGCCGCCGTGGACCGCATTGCAGAGGCCGTCGCGCATAAATTCTCCCGGCTGGGCGGCGAAGTGCGGGTCCATCCAGCGACAGACTTTGGCAATCACTTGCAAATCGACTTCGACTTTACCGGGAAGTCCATGGGCAAGTCCGACGCCAAGCCGGTGCTGCTGCTCGGTCATTACGACACGGTCTATCCGCTGGGCACTCTCGCTGCCATGTCCTGCCGTGTCGCGGACAACAAATTGACTGGACCGGGCGTGCTCGACATGAAATCGGGCATCGCACTGATGCTCCACGCGCTTGCGGCGCTGCAAGCGTGGCATGACGGTTTGCCGCGGCCGGTAACCGTGCTTCTCGTCTCCGACGAGGAAGTGGGCAGCAACTCGTCGCGAGCGATCACCGAGTCGCTGGCGAAGAAAGCTGCGGCCGTGCTGGTGCTTGAGCCTTCCTACGGGGTGAACGGCGCCGTGAAAACCGCGCGCAAAGGAGTTGGCGAATACCTCGTCAAAGTGACCGGCAAGTCTGCTCATGCCGGCCTCGATTTCCAGAAAGGTGTAAACGCAATTCTTGAGCTGGCGCGTCAGATCGAGAAAATCTCCAGCTTCACCAATCTGAAAAAGGGCTTGACGCTCAACGTCGGAATCGTGAGCGGCGGATCGCGAACCAATGTGGTTCCGGCCGAAGCAGCGGCCCACGTGGACGTTCGCATCGCACGTATAAAGGACGCAGGTGGAATCGACAAGAAGATGCGCAGCCTGCGCCCCTTCAACCGCAAATGCAAAATCGAGATCACCGGCGGAATCAATCGTCCGCCGATGGAGCGTACCGCCGGAGTGGCGACGCTCTACGCACAGGCCGTTGCCGTCGCGCGCGAGTTGGGATGGAAGCTCGAAGAAGCTTCGGTTGGCGGGGGCTCCGATGGGAATTTCACCTCAGCTCTGGGAATTCCTACGCTCGATGGCCTCGGCGGTGTAGGCGATGGAGCGCACGCCGCGCACGAACATATCCTGATCTCGGAGTTGCCTCGCCGCGCGGCGCTCCTTGCGGGGCTGATCGAAGCAGTGTGACCGAAGCAGTCGATCCGGGGGCTGAATACAGGCTCTCTTTGACCTGTGGGTCTAACTAACCTAAAATTCAGCTGGGGCTCCTGGAGTGATGTTGCGTCCGCGCCGGGCAACCCCGCTGGAGGTTTCTATGCCGGGAAAACTGGGACTGCCTGAGATTCTGCTGCTTCTTGCCGTTGCGCTCCTCATCTTCGGACCAAGCAAACTAGCCGATCTGGGCAAGGGTTTGGGCGAAGGCATCAAGAACTTCAAGTCATCGATAAAAGAGGACGAAACGCCCGGAGAGAAGAAATCGTAGTCGTTCGTGTGGCGCGGACACTCCTGTCCGCGTGCTGACACAATCACGATCTGCGTCACACAACTCCTGCCTGCCGCAGCATGCCATACACCAGCGCCACCGGCAGTCCCACCACATTGCTGTAATCTCCTTCGATGCGAGGAATCCAGCGGGAAGCGATGCCTTGAATCGCGTAAGCTCCCGCTTTGTCCATGGGCTCGCCACTGGCGACGTAGTCGGCGATTTCTTTATCCGTGATTTCACTCACGGTAACGAGCGTAGTTTCGCTTGCCACCGACGGCTGGCCATTGACCACTAAACACACTCCCGTAATCACCTGATGCTCGCGCGCAGAAAGCATGTGTAACATGCGCGCGGCGTCAGCAGCGTCCGATGGCTTGCCGAGAAGTTGGCCATCGACGACAACCACGGTGTCGGCCCCAAGCACGTTATCATGCGGCCGTTGAAGTGCAACCGCAAGCGCCTTCTCACGAGCCAGGCGTTCGGCGCAGTCTTTCGCGGCTTCTCCGGGCAGCGGATCTTCCAGGATGTGCGCGGGCTGCACCTCGAATGTGACTCCGGCGTTGCGCAGCAATTCCTGGCGTCGCGGCGACTCGGAAGCGAGCACTAGCATGGGAATCATTCTTCCTTGATTGTCATCCCGAACGAAGTGAGGGATCTGCAGTTTGCCACTCTCCAAGAAACTGCAGATCCCTCACTTCGTTCGGGATGACAAGGATGTATGTTTGGGAATCGGACTACTCCAGCGCTTCGGGCTCGATTGAAATGTTCTTCTCGCCTTTTGCGCGCTTTTCCCAGTATTTCTTTACCCAGGCTTCGTAGCTCTTGCCGGCAGCGGTGTCGCGTCCCGTGAAGGCGAGGGCGGCGATTTCGGAATAGGGGACTGTTGGGCGCTCGCCGCTCGCAAGCAGTAGTCGAACAACGGAATTCTCGAGCGCCGGCGCAACGCGACGGTCGAAAAGATATCCGGTAACTTCGGCGCCGTCTTTGCGGGTGATGGTTACGTCACCGCGATAGTCAAACGCTTTTTCGATGACGGCCCGGATATCGACTTCGGTGGCGAGTTGCGGAATCCATCCCTGCAGATTCTCGCGTTCGAAGCCGGGGACAACTTCGAGTTCGTCCGTCGGGCGTGGCTGAGCTAGAACCTGCGCACCGTGCGGCAGCAAAGGATCGTGCCCGTGTTCGCGACCGCTCATACCCGGCTTTCTTCTGCTTGAGGAGAAGGCGCTTCAATCTGCACCAGCGGATTGTAAGAATGCACCGGTCGCACCTCGCGATCGAGATCGGCAAGGGCATCTTTATCCGGATAGAGCGAGAAGGTCGCCTTCACCGTGTCGGCGAATCCGCGCAGCGATCCGAAGGTATCATCCACCGACGTCGGTTCGTAGCCGCAATGCACCATGCAATTCGCGCACTGCGGATTACCCGATTCGGTGCCGTAGTTGGCCCATTCCGTCGTCTCCATCAATTCTTTGTAGGACTCGGCATAGCCGTCCTGAAGCAGGTAGCAGGGCTTCTGCCATCCGAAAATGTTGTAGGTCGGCATGCCCCAGGGCGTGCACTTGTAGTGGCGCTTGCCCATCAGGTACTCGAGGAAGAGCGGCGACTGGTTGAAGCGCCATGTCTTCTTCCGATTCGAAAGCATGGCCCGGAACATGCGGCGAATTCGAGCGCGTCCCATGAAGTGCTTCTGGTCGGGAGCTTTGTCGTAGGAATATCCGGGCGAGACCATCATGCTCTCGACGCCGACTTCCATCATCTCGTCAAAGAAGTTGCGCACGCTGTTCGGATCGGCGCCATCGAATAGAGTCGTGTTGGTGGTCACGCGGAAGCCGGCTTCGACGGCCGCGCGGATGCCATCGAGTGCGAGTTCGTATCCACCTTCGCGGCACACGGAAAAATCGTGGTGCTCTTTCTCTCCATCGACATGAACCGAGAAACTCAGGTACTTGCTGGGCTTGAACAGGTGCAGCTTTTCCTTCAGCAGCAGCGCATTGGTGCAGAGATAGATATATTTCTTGCGCGCGACCAGACCTTCAACAATTTCCGCGATCTGCGGATGCATCAGCGGCTCGCCGCCGGGGATCGACACCATCGGCGCTCCGCATTCATCGACTGCTTTGAAGCAGTCTTCCGGGGAGAGATCGGTTTTCAGGATGTGGGCCGGATACTGGATCTTGCCGCATCCGGCGCAAGCCAGGTTGCAGCGAAACAGCGGCTCGAGCATCAGCACGAGCGGATAGCGCTTCCGTCCGGCCAGCTTCTGGCGCAGAACGTAAGAAGCCACTGTCCACATCTGGGATACGGGAACTGCCATTGCTCCTCCGGGAAGAATGTCTCTCTATTCTACCGGATTCCGGTTGCGACGACTGCCGGACTGGACACCCTCCCGGTAACTCCTTGGTACCGTCCACCTTCTAAACCGTGCCAGCAATAGAGACTTGCTATCGGGCTGCGGCCGCGGCAAAGGGCTTGATGGCCCTTAGCTCCTTGTGAAGCTTCTCTTTGACCTGATGAACCGCAAAAGCATCCTGCAAATTAAGCCAGAACTGCTCGGAAGTCCCGAAATACTTGGCCAGCCGGGCGGCCATCTCGGGAGTAATTCCCCGCTTCTCCCGAACAATGTCGTTGACGGTGGGGGGAGAAACACGAAGTTCTACCGCCAGCCGGTAAGCGGAGATGCCCATCGGCTCCAGAAACTCCTCGCGAAGAATTTCTCCCGGATGCACTGCCCACCCCGGCTGACCCTCATTTTTGATACTCATGATCGCTTCTCCAAACTCCAGATTTAGTGGTAGTCCGTTATCTCGACGTCGTAGGCGTCGCCATCTCGCCACACGAAGCACACGCGGAATTGGTCATTGATGGCAATACTGTGCTGGCCTCTCCTGTCATGCTGCAGTTCTTCAAGTCGGTTGCCGCGAGGAATCCGCAAATCATCGAGTGTTGCGGCTGAGTTGAGCATGGCCAGCTTTTTCCTGGACGCTTTTCGCAGATTCGCCGGGGGCATTCTCTGACTCTTGCCTGTGTCCCAGAACTCTTTCGTGCTCTTGTCGGCGAACGTCTTAATCACCAACAGAGTATAATGTGCCTCGTTAATAATGTAAAGCATTAAATCACCAGGTCGCGATCTGACCGCGCTCGGCGTCGCAGTCAAGTTCGAACTCCTGTGGTTGCGGTGATGGGATGATCGAAGGGCTGCGCGCTTATTCGCTTTGCTGAGGCCAAAGTTGGGGTAACGCAGGCTACAAGCAGGCCCTTCCCCTTCGGCTTCAGGGTCAGGATGACAAATCGAAGTGACGCGAGCGCCCACTCATTCGCATGACGAAAGAACGCGAATGAGTGGGGCAACCCCTGGTTTGACCGCGCTTCTGTTTCGATCCGCCTCGTTTACCACGGACTTTACGGAATCGTCGGAGCAATGACGGAATACTGATTCGCCGTGCCGCTGCCGTCGCCCGCCTCCATAAATGCCAGGCCGTAGACGACTACGCCGCTCGAACCGCTAATCGGTGCCGGCAAGAGTGTAAGCAGGGTCCTCCATTTGTTTTTGTGCGGATCGTATACCTGCACCGTCGCCACATCGCCGGTTCCGTTATTTCCACCGAAGACGTAGAGCTGACCATTGAGTGCGACGCTGGCTGCATTCGTAACAGCGGTTGGCATGTGCGCTAAAGTCGTCCAGCTGTTGGCCACCGGATTGTAAACTTCAACCACATTGGTGAGCGCCCCGCTCCCATCCAGTCCCCCGGCAACATAGAGCTTGCCGTTGATCGCTCCAATGGCGGGAGCGGAGTGCGCGCTCGCCGACCCTGGCAGGCTGGTCCAGGCATCGGTCGCCGGATCATACACGTCCAGATAGTTCGCATATCCGCTGTATCCGTTGCAGGCAGTCGTGACGTAGAGCTTGCTGTCGATGACATCGGTCGCGCCACAGGCGCTCAGGTGCGGCATCCCGGCGAGAGACGTCCAGGAATTCGACGGCGGATCATACTTGAGGAGCACGCTCGTCGGCAGAGGACCGTTCCAGCCGCCGGCCACGTAAAGCTGGCTGTTAATCGCTCCAGCGCCGTCGCCTTGATACAGAGTAAGGGGCATGCTGGCGAGAGTCGTCCAAGTGTTCGTCGTTGGATTGAACGC
>DATFVD010000416.1:0-2203 GCA_035260505.1 Terriglobales bacterium | reverse complement strand
TACCGGCCCAAATCCGGCGACCATCTGGGACAATAGCCTGCGATGGCCGTTTCTCCCGCTCGTGCCGTGGCTTTCGAAATTCTTCTTCGGGTCGAGCGCGAAGACTCCTACGCCGCCGAACTGCTTCATTCCGATCGACTCTCGAAGCTTTCATCCCGTGATCACGGGCTCGCCACCGAACTGGTGATGGGCGTCCTGCGCTGGCAATCTCTGCTCGATCAGCGGCTGGCCGCGGCATCGTCGCAGAAGCTCGAGCGGCTGGATGGCGAAGTTCTGGCCGCATTGCGGCTGGGCGTATACCAGTTGCAGTTTCTCTCCAGAGTCCCGGCACATGCGGCGATCTTTGAAAGTGTGGAACTCGTCAAAGCGGCGCGAAAGCGCTCGGCGGCTCCATTCGTGAATGCGGTGCTCCGGAAAGTCGCCAAGACGGGCGTGGGCGAAATTGTCGCGAACATTACTCAATCGCCCGACTCGATGGCGCTGGCCGAGAACGCTGCACATCCCCCGTGGCTGGTGGAACGCTGGGCCGAGCACTACGGAATTGAAGGGGCGCGACAGATCTGCACATACAATCAGACGGTGCCCGGCACGGCAATTCACATTCACGGCGATCAAGCTCACGACGAGCAAGCTCACGACGAGCAAGCTCACGACCATCAATCTGATGCAGATCTTTCCGCAGCCGGCGTGCAGCTTTCGCCGGGTCGACTGCTGTCGGCGGCACGCCGCGTGATTGCGGGAGACGTAACCGGAACCCGCGCCTATGAGGAAGGCCGCGTCTCGATTCAGGATGAAGCTTCTCAGATGGTCGCGTTGCTGGCCGGTCGTGGAGAGACGATTCTCGATTGTTGTGCGGCTCCCGGCAGTAAGACTGCATTGCTTGCACGCCACAACCCGCGCGCCAAAGTGTTTGCGACGGAGTTGCATCCCCATCGCGCGCGCCTGTTGCAGAGTCTCAGCCGCGTGCCGAATGTCCACGTAGTCGCAGCTGACGCGCGTCATTTGCCTTTTACATTTACCTTTGACCGCATCCTTGCCGATGTCCCTTGCTCCGGCACCGGCACTTTGGCCCGCAATCCCGAGATTAAGTGGCGGCTCAAATCCGAAGACCTGCACGATCTTCAGTCGCGGCAAGTGGCCATCCTGAAATCCGTGCTTGCGCAGCTTGCGATTGGAGGGCGGCTCGTCTATTCCACGTGCTCGCTGGAGCGCGAGGAAAATGAAGCGGTGGTGGAAGCTGCCCTTGTGGGCAGGACGGAATTCAAGGTCGCCGATTTAAAGGGAGAGCTGGAGCAACTGCGGCAGTCTGGCGAGCTTGCCTCCGGATTCGACTTTGCGTCTGTTCTTGCTGGACCTTATCTGAGAACAATTCCGGGCGTGCATCCTTGCGACGGATTCTTCGCGGCGATGATTGAGCGGAGATAACCGATAGCGATGGGCGTCTCGCGCGTAGAGCGGTGTGGTGGCCGGGCGGGGACGCCCGGCTCTCCACAGGCAAAAACTAACGCACTTCGAAATTCACTGCGCTGCCCACCACAATTTTCTGTCCTGGCGCCGGAGTCTGGGTCACGATCATGCTGGCTGCGCCGGGCTCGGAGATCGCAGATGGCGTAACTGGCGCGGTTTGTGGCTCGGCGGGCGACGGCGCGGGCGGACGCATGCTAATCTTCCCGACCTTGATACCAGCATCTTGTAGCGCCAGCATCGCGCTGCCGAGCGGTTGTCCGGTGAGGTTCGGCATCACAAAATTAGCAGGCTCGGGACCGTCGCCGACCAGCAGACTGATCTTTGGTGCAGACACGCCGCTGGCATTCGCCGGCGGGCTTTGTGAGATTACCCGGTCCTGCGGAACGTCCGGCAAATTAACGTGCGCGACCGCGGCCAAGCTTAGCCCGCGGCGCCGAATGTTCAGTTCTGCGACTCGCTCGCTGCCTCCAGTCACGTCGGGAATCGCGATCCGCTGAGGCCCCAGACTTTGAGCCACGCGGATCGACCATCCTCGGCGCACTTTCGTTCCCGGCGGCGGCATCTGGGTCATGATTTTTCCTTCGGGAATGTCAGCGCTGTAGAACTGCCGCTCGATCACCACCAGCAGGCCCGAAGCGGCGCCCGCGCGCTCGGCTTCGAGCGGACTCATGCCCACGAGTTTCGGGATGGTCACCTCGCGCCCGTGGATGGCCAGCTGCATTGCCGTGAGCGCAGA
>DATFVD010000415.1:0-8760 GCA_035260505.1 Terriglobales bacterium | reverse complement strand
ACCGCACCAAAACACCTCCCGAATAGCGCGGGCACCGTGATCGCGTGATGAGTCACACGATGGAAGGACGGGCGTCTCGCCCGTCCGCCGGGCGAGGGCGCCCGGTTCTCCACCAACAAGTTGGGATCGACAGACACTGGTTCGACATACATATTCGGCGAACATGGTCCGGCAAACCCTGAGCAATCGCGCCACTCTCCTCAACCGCGAAGAATCGTGGCTGAAATTCAATTGGCGCGTGCTCGAAGAAGCTGGGGATCTCCGCAATCCTCTACTCGAGCGCGTGAAATTTCTGGCCATCTCCGCCAGCAATCTGGACGAATTCTTTGAGATCCGGGTAGGCGGCCTTCTGCAACAACTCGAAGACGGCCATAACTCCACCACTCCCGACGGTCTCACTATGGTGGAGGAGCGGGAACTCATCAAGGATGGGACTCGCGAATTCGTCGAAGAACAGTATTCATGCTGGAACGAGCGCCTGCGGCCAGAGCTGACGGAGCAGGGAATTCGCGTGCTCAGCATCAATGAATTGGATGACGCGACGCTGGCCTTTGTGGACGATTACTGCGAACGGGAACTTGATCCGCTGCTCACCCCGGTGACGGTCGATCCGGCGCATCCCTTTCCACGTGTGATCAACAAAGCACTGTGCGTCGCCCTCTTGCTGCGGCGTCGCCGTCGCTCCTCGCTTACCTATACCGGAGTTGTAACTGTCCCGCGGGCGCTGCCGCGACTGGTCCGCCTGCCATCGCAGGGGACCATCGATTTCATTTTTCTTGCCGATCTGGTCGTGCACCATGCCGCGCGGATGTATAAGGGCTACGACATCGTTTCGTCCGCCGCCTTCCGCGTCACGCGCAACAGCAACCTCTACTTGCAGGAGGAGGAATCGCGCAATCTGCTGGAATCGGTGCGCGCGGAATTGCACAACCGCCGCAAGGGAGACGCGGTGCGCATGGAGATCGAGTCCGAGGCCGATCCCGAGATTATCGAGCGCCTGGGCACAGTGTTTGAACTTGACCGCTGGCAGATTTTTCCGGTTAACGGCCCGGTGAACCTTTCGCGGCTGTTTAATATTTACGACGAGGCGGCGCGGCCGGATTTGAAGTTCCGTACCTTTGTGCCGCGGGAGTTGCGCCTGACCGCCAAGTCCCGCGATCTGTTTGAGGAGCTGCGGCGCCACGACATCCTGCTCCACCATCCGTACGATTCCTACGATGCGGTTATATCCTTTATTCAATCCGCCGCGGAAGACGAGCGCGTGCTCTCCATCAAGCAGACGCTTTACCGGACGAACGAGCATTCCCTGATTGTTCCGTCTCTAATGGCCGCCGCGGCGCACAAGGAAGTCACCGCGGTCGTGGAACTGAAAGCGCGCTTCGATGAGGCGTCGAACATCCGTTGGGCGCGAGATCTGGAGGATGCGGGCGTGCAGGTGTTCCATGGGCTGGTGGGTCTGAAGACGCACTGCAAGCTTTCTCTGCTGGTGCGGCGCGACCCGGATGGCGTCACCCGCCGCTACGCGCACCTCGGCACCGGCAATTACAACGCGACCACGGCCAAAATCTATACCGATCTCAGCCTGCTCACGGCCGACCCGGAAATTACGAGCGCGGTTCACGATGTTTTCAGTTTTCTGACAGCTTATGCTGAGCACCCGAACTATGGGCCGCTGCTGGTGGCGCCTCTGGATTTGGCCGAGAAGTGCATGAGCCTTATTGAGCGGGAAACCGAACACGCCCGTCTAGGTCGTCCTGCGCGCATCATCGTCAAGATCAACTCCCTGGTTGACGCAAATATTATCCAGTCCCTCTACCACGCTTCTCAGGCCGGCGTGGAGATCGATCTGCTCGTACGTGGCATTTGCTCCTTGCGGCCGGGGATTCGTGGCATCAGCGACCGCATCCGCGTGCGCAGCATCGTGGGCCGGTTCCTCGAGCACAGCCGCATCTTTTACTTCGACAACGGCGGCGAGCCTGAGGTCTACCTCGGCAGCGCTGACTGGATGTCTCGCAATCTGCACGAGCGCGTGGAAGTCCTGTTTCCGCTTAAGAACCCATTGCTCCGCGACCGCGTGGTGCATGAGATTCTCGCGGCATACCTTGCCGACAATGTGAAAGCGAGATTTTTGCAAAAGGACGGCCGCTACCTGCGTGCCTGGCAATCGCCTCGCGGACGAAGCAAGAGGCCTCCTCGAAGCTCTGCGGTTTTCAGCGCCCAGGATTTTCTCATTGGACTTGCGGAAGGCGTCAAGACACCTGAGGAGATTCCTGTTTCCGTTCCGCGTCGCACCTCCCGATCGTCGACCAGTCGAGCGTTAGTCGGAGGGGAATGATTGCACGAGGCGCGTTTGCCCCTGCTACGATCGCACGGGCCATGATCGACCGAGCTTTGATCGACCGAGCTTTGATCGGAAAGGAATAATCACTCCGAAATGTTTCTCTATTTTTTGCGTCACGCGAGCGCCGGGCAACAGTTAACCACGGCGAAGAAGGACGAAAAGCGCGGGCTCGATAAAGACGGCATCGAGCAATGCGGATATATCGGCCGCGCCTTGGCCGTACTGGGCGTGCAGGTGGATATTATCGTCTCCAGCCCGCTGAAGCGCGCCACGCAAACTGCGGCTTTGGTGGGAAACGAAATGGGGCACGAGGGCAAACTGGTGACCGAGAACGCGCTCCGTCCGCAAGCGACCTTCTCAGAGTTCCAGAAGATGCTGGAAAAGTTTGCGCGCCAGGACTCCCTGCTGCTCGTGGGGCACAACCCGAACCTGCGGGAATTTCTGGGACGCGTGATCAGTGACAGTGGATGTGAAGCTGTAGTTGAGCTTAAGAAAGGCGCTGTCGCCAAAGTCGAAATGCGTCGCAATTCCGGGTCTCTGAGTTGGTGCATCACCCCGCGCATCCTGCGCACGCTTCATGCGGCGGCTACTGAAAGCTCGCGTCCGAAGACCTCGCGGAAGTAGGACTGATCTTTCTCAATCGCCCATACCTCCAGATCCACGCTCGCTTTCGCGCGCGGCGTCAGTTTGATTGAGACTTTGCCGCTGCGCGCCGAGACTCCAACCTTCCCGACGGATTGGCTCCTTCCCATATTCATAGCTCGCGCGATGCGAAGCAGCACGGACGCTTTCGCCGCATTCTCCTGCTCCTCTGGACTCAAGGCACTCATCGGGCCATCTCCCGGCGTGGGGCGCGACTTTCCCAGATAGCGCGCGATCGAGCCGATGATCCGCCGCTGTTGTGGCGTGTATCCCAGAATTTCAGAGTTCGCGATGATGTAGTAGGTGTGGCGATGGTGTCCGTTGCGGTTCACATAGTCGCCCACCTCGTACAGCATGGCGGCGGCCGACAGCCATTCGCGATACTCCATCGGAAGCTGGTGCACCGATTTCAACGACGAAAACAGCAGCAATGCGGAGTCGCGCACATGCAAGGCATGATGCATGTCGACGCGGTAATGCTCCACGGCGCGCTTGATCGATTCCCACCGCTCCGATTCAATTGCACGGCCTGATCTCGTGCTGCGATCGTATTCCGCCGCCATCTGGGCCAGGATGCCGTCGCGCAGCCCCAGCGCCGAGTAACGAAAACCGCCGAGATGGCAGCGCTCCAGCAATTCCGCATAGACCACCGCGCCGGCACAAATGATTTCAGCCCGTCGCGGCCCGATCCCGGGAACCTTTTGCCGCTGCTCCAGTGTTAAGCGCGTAATCTGTTTGGCGATGCGGCGTATCATTTCGCGTGTGGCAGACGTCGCTGGCCGGCTCTTTCTGGGACGCGCCAGGTGGCTGGCCACCCCCACCAGCGCGGCTGCTGTGCCGGACGTCGCGATAACGGCGCTCACGCGTGCAGACTTGATTCGATCTTGAATGCGCGTAATCTCGCGCGCCACGAACCCTGCAAGCCGCTTCAGTTCACTCTTGCGCGGCGGATCGTGCTTGAGGAATTCGCCGGTCAGGCGCACGGCCCCGAGCGGCAAGCTCACCGTATCCCGGATTTGCCCCTCGCGCGAAAGCGTGAGCTCGCAACTGCCGCCGCCGAGGTCCACCAGCAGAACGCTGTGGGCGCCCAATCGCCCAGTGGAGACAAGACCGAGGTGAATGAGGCGTGCCTCTTCCAGCCCGGAAATGATTTCGATCGTCCACCCCGTGGTCGAGCGCACCCACTCCAGAAATGTTCGTGAATTGCGGGCATCGCGCAGCGCAGCCGTGGCCACCACCTTCACCGAATCCGTACCGCATTCCTGCGTGGCACGATGGAAACGCCGCAACACGCGCACCGTTTCCGACATCGCCTCCGGCGAAAGCAGCCCACCACTGAAGACGCCTTCGCCCAAGCGGGTGACTTCGCGGTCTTCGTGGACTTCTTTCAGCCGCCCGGCTTGCAGGCGCGAAATCTTCAAGCGAACGGAATTCGATCCGATGTCAATGGCGGCGAAAGTGGGCATAGGGGTGACGATGAAATGTTAACGATCAGTATTCTCACACCCAGGCTTAGTCGCGCAACCTCGCGACTTGTATTCTGCGGAAAAGACAGGCGCTTCGCCCGTCCTGGGATTCGGCGGCCGAGCGGGGACGCCCGGCTCTCCACCGAATCAACAACAGCATCAGAACCACTTTTTAATCGATTTGTAACAACCCTCTGATACCCTCAGCACGGAATGTCCAATCAAGCTCTGCCCCGGCCGCGTTTTAACGCTCCCGAACCGGAGCGGGGTACGAAGGCCCACCTGAAAATCGAAGCCAGAACGACGCCGCTGTTGCAGGGAAAGGTCAGCGAAATCCCGGACGTTTTTTTTGGTTGGGCGATGCGCCTTTGCGGCCTGGCGGTGGTTGCGCTGCTCGGCTTGATCGTTTACCAACTCGTGGTGGGCTCGCAGCTCTCGTGGCATGCTTTTGGCTGGAAGTTCTTTGGCCAATCGGACTGGAACCCGGTATCGGATCAGTACGGCGCGCTGCCGTTCATGTACGGCACGATTGTGTCCTCGCTGCTTTCGCTGGTCATCGCAGTACCGCTGTCTATCGGCGTAGCTGTCTTCATTACCGAGATGTGCCCGACCGGCCTGCGCGGGATTCTTTCGTTTACCACCGAGCTGTTGGCCGCCATTCCCAGCGTGGTTTATGGACTTTGGGCAATCTTTATTCTGGTGCCAATCCTTCGCCAATATGTGCAGCCGTTTCTAGCCAAGACGCTCGGCTGGACCGGCCTGTTCAGCGGACCGCCCTACGGCATCGGCATGCTGGCCGCGGGCGTAATCCTGGCGATCATGATCATTCCCATCATCTCGTCCATCACGCGCGAGGTGCTCACTGTGGTTCCACAACACCAGCGTGAAGCGGTGCTGGCGCTGGGTGCAACGCGCTGGGAAATGATCCGCATGGGTGTGCTGCGCAATGCGCGGGCCGGAATCGTGGGTGCCATCATTTTGGGACTGGGCCGCGCGCTCGGCGAAACCATGGCGGTCACCATGGTGATCGGCAACCGTCCCGAAATTGCCAAGTCGCTGTTTGCTCCCGGATATACCATGGCAAGCGTACTCGCCAACGAATTCACCGAAGCGACCGGCGATTTGTATCTTTCGGCTCTGATCGAGATTGGCTTGGCATTATTCTTCGTCACCATTGTGGTTAATGCGCTCGCACGGCTGATGGTGTGGAGCGTTACTCGAGGCCAACCGGCGAGAAGTGTCGTTTGACATAACATGGCTGATACGAACTCCAAGACGGCAGCGGTCCTGATTTCACAGGTCAGTGTTCCGCCTATCAGTTTGCGGCGGCGTATGGTGGACCACGCGATGACTGGCGTTGCAGTGCTCACTGTCGGCCTCGTGCTGGTACCGCTCTTCGCCATCTTTGCCTATCTGGTTTACCGGGGCATCGGCTCGATCAATATTGCGTTCCTGACCCAGACTCCAAAGCCTGTAGGTGAGCCGGGCGGCGGCATGGCGAATGCCATCGTTGGATCGGCGGTCATTCTTGCGATCGCCAGTCTGCTCGGTGTGCCACTCGGCATCGGCGCGGGGATTTTTCTCTCGGAGTACGGACGCAACCGGTACGGCGATGTCGTGCGTTTCGTGTCCGACGTTCTGAACGGGGTGCCCTCCATTGTGATCGGCATTGTTGCCTACGGGCTCGTGGTGCTCCCGCAGAAGCACTTCTCGGCGCTGGCCGGCGGCGTCGCGCTGGCCATCATGATGATTCCGACCATCGCGCGTACCACCGAGCAGATGCTGCTCCTGGTTCCGCAGGCGATTCGCGAAGCCGCGTATGGTCTGGGCGTTTCCCGCTGGCGCACCACGCTCTCGATTACGCTGCGCACGGCGACTTCTGGAGTCATCACCGGCGTCATGCTAGCCTTCGCGCGCGTTGCGGGAGAGACCGCGCCACTGCTGTTCACGGCATTTGGAAACCAGTACTGGAACTGGAAGACGGACCAGCCCACGGCCGCGCTCTCGCTGCAGATCTTTACCTATGCCATTTCGCCCTTTGATGAATGGCACCGGCAGGCATGGGCGGGCGCGCTGGTTTTGATTGTCCTGATCGTCGCGGCGGTGGCGGCGGTTCGTATCGCTGTAAAGCACGGAACGTTGGCAGGGGCTTGAACTTTAGCAAGGAGCACCAGGGCAGGAGCTTAAACGATCTATGGGCGTCGGAATTACAGTCGAGCACCTGAACGCGTTTTACGGCAAGAATCAGGCCTTGTTCGACGTCAACATCACCGTGCTCGCCAATCACGCGACCGCGCTAATCGGTCCTTCGGGCTGCGGGAAAACCACGTTCATTCGCTGTCTGAATCGCTTGCACGAAACCATTCCCGAGGCGCGGGTCGAGGGCACCGTGCGGATCGGCGATCTCAGTGTTTATAACGGAACCTCGGCCACCCAACTGCGACGCCGCGTGGGCATGGTGTTTCAGAAGCCGAATCCTTTCCCGACCATGTCCATCTACGATAACGTCGCCGCCGGGCTCAAGCTGAACGGCTTCAGCAACCGCAGGCAACTGGACGAGGTCGTCGAGAACTCTCTGAACAGCGCCGCGTTGTGGGACGAAGTGAAGGACTCTCTCCACAAGCAGTCCGGGGCCAGCCTCTCCGGCGGCCAGCAGCAGCGCCTCTGCATCGCACGCGCCCTCGCCGTCCAACCGGAGGTTCTGCTCATGGACGAACCCTGCTCGGCACTGGACCCGATCTCCACCGGCAAGATCGAGGAATTGATTTTTCAATTAAAAGAGCAATACACAATCGTGATTGTCACGCATAATATGCAACAGGCGGCCCGGGTGGCGGAGTTCACCGGGTTTTTCCTGCTGGGCAAGATGATCGAGTTTGGCAAAACGGAAAAGATTTTCACCAATCCCTCCGACAAACGGACGGAGGATTACGTCACGGGCAGATTCGGATAGGAATGAGGTCAGAGGTTAAAGGTCAGATTGCAGAGGTTAAGAGCCAATCGCATAAATGGTGGTTGCGGTCTCGGGATTTTCACCTCTGCAATCTGACCTCTAACCTCTGACCTTACGAAAGAGGTTTTGATAAATGCGCACGCGTTTTCAGCAAGAGATGGAGGAACTCCGGGGGAAACTGCTCCGCATGGGCGGTCTCGCGGAACTGGCGGTGGATCGCGCCTGCCAGGCATATACCGAACGCGATCTCACCCGCTGCCAGCTGGTCCTCGAAAATGAAAGCCTCATTAACGCCGCCGAGCGCGAGATCGATGAACTCGCCTTCGACATCCTCGCCACGCAACAACCAGCGGCCACCGATCTGCGCTTTATTCTCGCGGTGACCAAGATCAACGCCGACCTCGAGCGCGTGGGCGATCAGGCGGTAAACATCGCCGAGCGCGTCATGGACATGATTGAATTGCCGGCCGTGGAATTGCCGGTGGATATCGGTCGCATGGCGACCGCGGTAAGCGCCATGGTGCGGCGCGCCCTGGAGTCGTTTGTGGAAGGCAAAGCAGAACTCGCCCAAGCTGTTCTGGAAATGGATCACGTTGTCGACAGGATGAAAGACGAAGCTTTTATCGTGCTCGTGCGAAAGATGAACGAAGAGCCGCAAGTGACTCAGCAGGCAATAGATGCTCTCTTGGTGGCTCGCAATCTGGAACGCGTGGCGGACCACGCTACCAACATTTCCGAGGACGTCATCTTCTGGGTTCTCGGAGCCGATGTGCGTCATCACGCGCAATCAGCGTCTGCTGCTCCCCGCGGCGTCGAACGACGCCAGCAGTAGAAGCGAAAACAGATCCCAAGGAACAAGAACAAGGTTCTCTCTGTGAACCCTGTGCCCTCTGTGGTAAAGAATTTTTCTCAACCGCCGAGGGCACAGGGTTCACAAGGGAGATCTTTCTTCGCGCGCATCGAGCCCTGCGATACACTGTTCGAGCCCCATGAGCCAGAGAATCCGTGTTTTTGCCACCTGTGACATAGGAGAAGCCCTCAATATTCTTCGCGACAAGGGATACGACGTGGAAGTCTATCCTCGGCCCGAAGCTCCTTCGAAGAGCTTGATTCTCGAAAAGGTGAAGTCCCGCGTAGATGGTCTGATCACCACGCTGCGCGATCCGATCGACGCCGAGGTCTTCGCTGCCGGAGAAGGAACGCTCAAAGTGGTCGCGCAGTTCGCTGTCGGCTTTGACAATATCAACCGCGCCGCTGCCAACAAGTACAAAGTCCCGTTCACGAATACCGCCGACGTCTTGACCGAAGCGACGGCGGAATTTGCTTTCTTCCTGATGGGCGCGCTCGCCCGCAAACTC
>DATFVD010000414.1:0-2981 GCA_035260505.1 Terriglobales bacterium | reverse complement strand
GTTCTTCTGGGCCGATTCCATCATCATGCTGCGGTGGCCTTCGGTCATTGCGCTGCAGTGCTATACGACGCATTCAAGATAGTTGGCATGGAGCACGTGTACACGCCGTTGCCGAATCCGATGCCGTATCCGGGCGAGAACATTTTCCAGAACCACAGATTGAGTTAGAAAACTTAAAAGATCCGCAGATTACAAAACAACCGCGAATGGACGCGAATGGACGCGAAGACAAAGAGAATGAATCCAACCGCAGATTGACGCAGATACATTTTTCGCGGAGCCATCTCCTCCGGTCTGGCGAAGCCTTATCTGCGTATATCTGTGTTCATCTGCGGTTCGCCTTTTCTTCGTGTCTATTTTCGCGTTCATTCGTGTCCATTCGCGGTTGATTCTCTTATGGCCGGTTATCGCGATATCCAAGACGAGTGTTACGAAGCCAATTTGTTGTTGCCGCGGTTCAAATTGTGCGACCTGACGTTCGGTAACGTTAGTGTGGCGGATCATAATCGTGGCGTTTTCGCAATTAAGCCGAGCGGTGTCGACTACAGCATCCTCCGGCCGGAGGATATCGTGATTGTGGATCTGGAAGAGAAGGTAGTGGAAGGATCATTGCGTCCTTCTTCGGACACTCCAACTCACCGGCGCTTGTTTCTGGCTTTTAGTGGTATTCGCGCCATCGTCCACACGCATTCCCGTTACGCCGTTTCGTTTGCGCAAGCGGGGAAAGCCATCCCCTGTTTGGGGACTACGCATGCAGATTATTTCTATGGCGAAATACCGGTTACCCGTCCGTTAACCGCGGCGGAGATTGACGCGAGCTACGAGTGGGAAACCGGTAATGTCATTGTTGAACGGTTTCAGAAGCTTGATCCGGATGCAGTCTGTGCGGTTTTGGTTCTAAATCATGGTCCTTTTGCTTGGGGACCGAGCGGCAAGAAAGCAGTGGAGAATGCCGCTGCCCTCGAGATTGTGGCGGAGATGGCGTATCGCGCCCTTCAGCTGAATCCGCAATCCCCGGCAATTCCTGAGCATTTGTTGAACAAGCACTTCTTTCGTAAGCACGGGAAGAATGCGTATTACGGGCAAGGCTCCTGAAGGGTAAGCGTCAGACCAAAACCATCTACCGTTTCATATGTTTGTGAGCCCAGGCAGCAGATAACGGCTCGTGAACGGTACCGGCCCTTTCAGGGTAGTCGACGCCAGAGTCGGAACCGCGGACGCAATGCACACCAGCGCAAACAGCAGGGGAGCGTTCGTCAGGACGAACTCGAAGGCCGATTGTGTCCACGCCTGGACGCGCTCGGGCGGCCCGTGCCCGAGCTTTGCCCAACGGGCCGTCAGGAAATGGCTATGCCGTTATGCACCAGGGAAAACGAGACATCGACCGGCCGGCTGACGCTGTCGCACATCGGGGAATGCGAGGTGGCGAACTTCAAAAGCTCCGCGATATCCTTTTCCTTCCCACCGGCCTTGATTTGGACCTTCGCCCTGATGTTCTGATAGGCTGGCGTCACGTTGTCGTCGAGGTCCGCGAACCCCTGCAAGTCCATGTCGCCTTCCAGGTTCACTTTGAAGGCGTCGAGCGGGACCCCCCGGGCCGCCGAGTGGTAGGAAGCGGTCACCGCGAGACGCAGTTCGCCATAGCATGCAGGAGCGTCTCCGACGGCGACGGGCCGGCATCGGAGCCCAGCAGCGCGGCAGGCTCGTCGCCGACGTAACCTTTCGGGCTTTCTTCCCGGTGACGTATCAGGGGTTCTCCGTCGGCTTGATCAAACCCCGGGTGTGCTGACTTGATCTTGGCGCCGCCCAGCCACTCTGCGGAAGTGTAGAACTTGCACTTGGCTAGCACCGGAGTTTCTTTCACCGCCTGTACCGTGGCGGCCAGGTTCGGGAAGTTGACGCCGTGCCGGTCCTCGCCCGTGTCCGGACCGGCATCGATGGCTTCGATGTCGAATTCCCAGGAGACCTTCACGTTTTGACGGACCGTAGCGCATATCGGGGAGCGTACCTGGGCATACTGGAAAAGCGCGAGGACTTCTTCGGGCGAGTTCGGCGAGTCGATATAAGCCTTGAGATGGATGTGTTTGAACCCGGGCTTTACCTTGTCGTTCAATCCCAGGAATCCTTGCAGGTCGAGACTGCCTTCTGCGTCGACCCGCAGGGAGTCGATCTTCACTCCTCGCGCGGCCCCGTGGTAGGCGGTTGTGACCATCAGACAGTGACACATTGCGTGCAGCAGATGGCCAGCCGGGCTGACGTGCTTGCCGCTCCCAAGAAGAGCCACCGGCTCATCGCCCGCCAGTTGGTGAGGCTTCGCTCTGGCGTTATCCACACCACTGCGCTTGTGACCAGTGAAGGTCGAGTTTACGACGGCGCCGCCCTGCCAGTCTGTCGAGCTCCGGAATTCGAACTTCGCCGTTTTCGGATCGGCTTTGAAGTCCGAAATGATCTCGCCCAAGGCCGCGACGTCGACGCCGTTGATCAAGTTCCTCACATTAAGCTGCTCGATTATTTGCGGATCGACCGTTTGTTTCTCTTGTTTGTACATACTTTGCTTTTCTCTTTGAAGTTAGACTAAATTTGACCGTCTTTCTGGCCCCCTGCTAAAGCAAATCTCGACGGCCCAGTGGGAAAACTGACTGCAAACCTATTACTAATGTCGAACACTGACCCCCTGGAGGGCTTCATCAATGGTAACTCCGACATGACTCGGTGCACCTTCAGCGGTGAAATCCAGTTGATCGGTACCGGCCGTTCGCGCCGTCAGGGACTCATGGAGGCAGAGAACCCCGACCGGCAAAGATATGAGTGCCGCCAAGAGCATCAGCCAATATACGGCCTTGCGGCGCCCTTGTTCTACCGCCGCTGTTGGTTGCCTCGCATCAGGATGGTAGTAAACCGGTTTCACCGGTCCGGAAATAATAGTCATAGTAACTCTTCTTGTGGGCGTTCTCACGTGAATGTATTTCGTTAGGAGCTAC
>DATFVD010000413.1:0-4948 GCA_035260505.1 Terriglobales bacterium | reverse complement strand
ATCGACGTCGCCAATCTCGACCACACCCAAACTGTCCACGGTGGATTCGATGGGCCGGCCAGGAAAGGCAAATCGCAGGAGCACAGGCGTGATCAGTGTGGTCGTCAGCACCAGAATCACAACTTGAGTATAAACATTCTGCGAGACCAGTCCCGCCGCGAAACCCAAGCTCGCAGTAATCAGGCCGACTTCGCCACGCGGAATCATCCCTACCCCAACCACCAGAGACTCCCGCTTGTCGAAGCCGCAGGCAAACGCGCCCAAGCCACATCCAGCGATCTTTCCCACAATCGCAATCAACAACAAAAGTATGAAGAATTCGATCCCTCCCGCAAGGTGCCGGGCGTTGACTTCGAGTCCGATTGAAACAAAGAAAATCGGACCGAAGAAAGAATGGATCATGGGATGGATTTCCTGCGCCACTTTTTCGCGAGCAGGTGTCGCGGCTACGAAGAGTCCGGCCAGGTATGCTCCTGTGATAGCCGCCATTCCGCCCAGCCACTCCGCGTTAAAGGCCAGCAGAAACGCAAGGATCAGACCTGCCGCGACTTCCTTGTGATGCCCATGCAGTTTTGCAGCCTGACGGAATACCCAGCGGGTCAGCGGCGGTCCCCACCAAAACAGCGTAACCAGGCACAGCAGCATCTTGCCTAGAGTGAGCAGGAGAGACCGCCAGGAAATGGCCGCTCCTGACGCGATCTGAGGAGTTAGCGCAATGACCAGGGAAAGAACGATCAAGCCGAGGACATCGTCGATGACGGCAGCTCCCAGAATCGTCGAACCCGCCTTGGAGCGGAGTTGCCGCAGGTTCATCAGGGTTTGCGCGGTAATCGTAACACTTGTGGCGGTCAGAATCGTGCCGATGAAGATCGCTTGCGGCCAGGTGAAACCAAACTTACGGGAGAGCAGGGCACCGCCCACCATGGGGAGAATGACCCCGCCCGTCGCTGCCCAAAAAGCCGGGGCGACTGCGCTTCGCATCATTGCAACGTCAGTCTCCAGGCCGGCTACAAACATCAGCAGAACGACGCCAACTTGGGCTAGAACCTTGAACACAACCGCCACCGCGACGCTTCCAGGCGCCGAGGCGGGGAGAAACCAGGATAGACCCCAGATATTCAGGAGCGTCGGGCCCAATATCACCCCGGCCAGCAACTCGCCCAGCACAAAGGGGAGTCCGACGCGCGCGGTCAGCGCCCCGGCAAGTTTCGCCGCAACAATAATTATCGCGACGCAAAGCAGGATCTGGAGCGATGTGCTCATCGCCCTCCCCGAACCGCTGGTTTTGCTTTCAGGCGAGGCCAAGCCCTCATCGTGGAGATAGTGACCGCCAGGATGCAGCCAGCCACGACGGCGAAGAAGGGAACATGCCCAACCAGCACCAGGAAGAGCCCAACAATCACGGCGCACGACCAAGCCAGCCGCTGCGCTTTCACTAGCTCAAAATACGCTCGTGCTTTTGTTCGTTCTCCTGTCAGAATTGCCATATCAGTCCTCCAGTGCGGAAATCTTTTCGCCCATCAGTGCAGATGGATAAAAATTGCGACTAGAGCCGCAGCCAACCCGCCCGCGGCGATGAAAAGCGCGGAAGCGGTGAACGGCTTGCTGAACGAGGGCCGCGGGATGCCATTCCGTTCGCGCGCCTTTTCTTCCCGGAGTAGCTGCGTCAACATCTTGCGCTGCTCGATGTTGGTCACGCACCGAAGCGCGCATTCCGCCCGTTCGTAGCCCTTTTCGACAATGCGCAGCTTGAAATATAACTGAGCCAGAGCGTATTGGGCGACGAAACTGTCCGGTTCCAGCTCCGTGGCTTTTTCCAGCTGATCGATCGCTGGGTAAATCTCACAGCTCAGGGAATGAGCAATGCCGAGAAAAACCCGAGCATCTGCGAAAGCTGGCGCCAAGTCAACACTCTGGGAAAGTGCCGCCACCGCCTGGACCGCGTTCCCTGCCTGCAGCCCTGCCAATCCCTGCTGAAAATATTGCAGGGCGTTGGCAGACAGGGCTGTGGTTCGCGAAGAACGCAGTTCCACCGGGAAATCCAGCACTTCTCCCGTGTTCGGCGATGGCGTATTCATTCTGTTCCTTCTTCCTGGCCGTGTCGTTGCAAAATCATCAATCTGCCGCGACGCCCCCGGTTGACACCGGGTGCTGGTGTTGCAGCGCGAACTCCGGATAGCATAGCGCGCCCATTTCTGGGATATCCAGGCCTTCGAGTTCGTCCTCGGCTGAAACCCGTTGTCCAATGATCACATCCATGATCCAGCCCGACACATAAGAAATCGCGAAGATAACGCCGATCAGAGTACCGACTCCGATTAACTGCGCCACCAGCTGGCTCGCATCTCCATAGAACAGTCCGCGGACAGATCCGGTTACGCCGTTCCAAGTGCCTCCGTAGTTCGAGGTCCCATCAGCAAACAGACCCACCGAAATTACACCCCATAGCCCGTTTGTGCCGTGGACCGAGATCGCGCCTACCGGATCGTCAACCTTCAGCACGCGTTCCACAAACTCCACGCTTACACAAACCAGCACCCCTGCGATCAGCCCGATGATGGCGGACCCTACTGTATTTACGAACCCGCTTGGGGCTGTGATCGCGACCAGCCCGGCCAAGAGGCCGTTGCCGGTCATCGAAGCATCCGGCTTCCCGTAGCGTATCCACATATAAAGGATTGCGCCAAACGAGCCTGTACAACCTGCGAGCATTGTATTCACCGCAATGGAGCTGATGCGGAGCGCGCCGTTGCCCGACGCTGCCAACGTGCTTCCAGGATTGAAACCAAACCAACCGAATGCCAGAATGAAGCATCCAGTAAGTACGATCATAAGGTCGTGTCCCGGCATGGCGTTAGGAGTGCCGTTGCGGTTGTATTTACCAATCCGGGGGCCGATGATCATGGAGAGCGCCAGCGCAGTAACGCCACCGACCGCGTGCACGACGCCTGATCCAGCAAAATCACAATAACCGTGTCCCAAAGCGAAGTTGACACCCATCTGCGACAACCATCCGCCCCCCCACGCCCAGTTGGCAAACAGGGGATAAGTTATACCGCCCATGAACACCGACGAAACCGCGAAGGCCAAGTATTTCCAGCGCTCCGCGCAGGATCCGGTCACGATGGTCAAGGCCGTGTCCATGAAGACCATCTGGAACAGGAACAGCACCATCACGCCGACGTCGTAGCTGGCTCCGGTTAAGAAGAACCCGTGCGTGCCGAACAGGCCCCAGGGCTTGCCCAGGAAGTTGACCACATGCTCGGAGGTAAGCGAATAGGCGCCGCCCAACGTAGAGTAGGGACCGCCGCCTCCCATCTGAATGGCAAACCCGCAAACCCAGAACGCGAACAAGCCGAACCCGTACACCATGAAATTCATCATCATGGTATGGTTGGCGTTCTTGGCGCGGCACAGCCCTGTCTCCACAATTGCGAAGCCAGCCTGCATGAACATGACCAGGAAACCGCATATCAGCGTCCACACGAAGTTGACGGCAATGCGGTTTTGGCCGACCTGGTTGACTACGTCCGCGAGCGTCAACCCTTTCTTCGCATCGGAAACCAGCACATCGCTTACGGTTCCGGTGGCCGTACCTCCCGGATCGCCTTTGGCAGTCAGGTCGTCGGTGGAAGGAGGCTGGGCGGCCTTCACGTCCAATGGCGCGTCCATCGCTGGTGCCGCCTTCGCCGGTGTCGCGGCGGCTGGCGCTGGCGCACTCGTTGGGGCTTGAGCCTGGCCCCATGCCGGCAACCCATATAAGAAGAGCAGACATACAGCTGCCCACAAACAACAGTTTGTCATTCGCACCCGCGATGTCATGTAATGTTCTCTCCTTGCGACCGTTTCCTTCATGTGGAACTTTGCCCTCCGGGAAAATTTGCTAACTTGGCGTTAAGCTTTCCAGATCGCGCTCTTAAGATGGGCCTTGTTCAGCACTCCAACAATTCCAAACAACGTCACAGCAATCCCCAGCAACACCAAGGCGAACCTGACTGACGTGGACTGCGTGATCGCGACACCTACCACCGGTATCAGCCAGCCAGCCAGCACCACCAGCACTCCGACGATTTTCATGCGCTTCTTCTCCTGGTCTCGGTCCTATTCCGATTAAACGTTCTTGATCTTGTAAAAGCCGGCTGCCGAAAGGATCAGCAGCCCTAGTCCCACGATTGCAACAACGATTCCGAGGCCACCGCCCTTGTAGAATCCAGCCGTGAAGGCAGTGAACCCAGTCAACGTCGTTGCCAGATACGTTCCCTGTTGCGAATTAGCAGCCATCCAGTCGCTCCTTGAACTATCGTTGGCGTATTTCGGTGCCACACAATGTTGTGGACTTACGAACGGGAGCCAACCTACAGGCCTCGCTCGGGATAGTCCAATTCATACTTTTTCTAGACCTCATCAAAAAAAGCTTTGGGCCTTCGCATCTCTGTGATTGCAAACATCTCTGCGGCTGCCCCGTTTCACTTCGGGCAAAGCCGCAGCTAGTGCGCTGCCCCTCGGCGCCAACCCATAACTGGAGCGGGGGGCGGCGAGGACGCTGACACCAGGGGTTAGTTGGGTTTGAGCCCAAGCCGCTGATCCCCACATCACGAGCATCCCAGGTTTTGGCTGCCCGAAAATAAACTGGTCTCCATTTCGCTTCGATCCCCTCGCTTACTTGGCATCGGCGCTGCTAAATGCGTAGATCAAGCCGAGCGCGGCCGTGTTCTGTCCGCCCACGCCTGTGTTGGCCGGACCTCGCAAGAACGTCCGCGAATCGGTCATGTCACGGCGAAACTCGAGGCGGCTAATGAGCTTGCCTGCAAACGTGCGCTGGAGCGTAGCCGTAAATTCGCTGAGTTCCTGCGCCGTGCCGGTGCTCCAGCCCTGGTTGTCGTCGAAGTATTCACCGCGTACAGCGACAGCCCACTTGTCGTTGGGAGCGTACTTGACATAGCCAGCC
>DATFVD010000412.1:0-4269 GCA_035260505.1 Terriglobales bacterium | reverse complement strand
AGAGGTCGCGGCAGGCCGCTTTCGCGAAGACCTGTACTACCGATTGAATGTCTTTCCTATGAAAGTTGTTCCCTTACGGGATCGAAAGGAAGATATCCCACTTCTGGCAACGCATTTCATTGAGATGTCGGTCAAGGAACTGGGATGTCCGAAACCGAGACTAACACGAGCGGGCATAGAAACTCTACAAAGTTATGATTGGCCTGGCAACATACGAGAGCTGCGCAACGTCATCCAACGGGCCGCTATCTTTGCTCAGGGCGGCGCCCTGGACTTCGATGTTCCGTGGACTGGTTCCTCAGTCGATCTGACTTCCTTTGGCTCAGAGGATGGTGGCGAAGTGGAATCGGAATATCTCACCGATGCAGAAATGCGCCGTCGCGAGCGCGAGAATCTTTTTGCTGTCCTGCAGAAGACCGGTTGGAAAATCAAAGGCGTTGACGGAGCCGCGGAGCTTTTGGGACTCAAACCCACCACGTTGATCTCGCGGATAGAAAAGATGGGTTTGAAGCGGCCTGCTTTGAAAGACCGCGATTTGCAAAGTCACCCGTTTGCGTGCCCAGCGTAAAGTTCGAGCAGCTCAACCAACCGCTTTTGATCTCTCGGAGAATGCCCATCCGAGTAAGTTGATACGGGACTACAACAACGATTTTAAACAGTTATGCTCAATGTCGGAAAAGGAAATTCCACAAACCTCGATCTCTGCCGCGAGATTGGAACCATCCGGGTCTTGCACAGATCGCAGCCGAAGGCTCAGCCCACCGTAACGGCCGAGGAGGTGCAAGCGGCCCTGGCACGTGCCAGGCAGTCTGCGGTTATAGCAGAGCGAAATCGGCTGGCTGGTGAGATTCATGATGGGTTGGCACAAATTTTTACTGTGATATGCATGCAATTGGAAGTTGCCAAAGAGGAACTATCTTCAAAAGAAGGCGATCCGTTCTGCGGCATTCAGCGGGCCGTTGAGTTGGCTAACTTTGGCTTGGCTGAAGCACGTCGTTGCTCCCACAAGTTGCGGTCAAGTGACGAATTAGGATTGGCCGGAGCGCTTCAAGCTTTGGTTGAACGCTCAAGCGTGCCCGGTCGTTTGCGCTGTGATTTCCAGTCCGATAACATACCGGAGAAAAGCTTGTCGCCCAGGGTGCAACATGAGTTGCTACGCACCGCCCAAGAGGCGATCCACAACGCTGTGCGCCACGCGAATCCCACTCTAGTTGTCGTGACCCTTCGATGTGACGCACCCAATCTCATTCTTCGAGTAAAGGACGATGGATCCGGAGTAAAGGCTTCGGATTGGGGAATATGCGGGAAAGAGCATCAGAGATCGACGGAAGATTTGAAATCCAGACCGTAGCTGGCCATGGAACAACTATCATTGTGACCGTGCCGATCTCATCGTTCCAGCTAACACAAGGAGGAGTCGGCAGACGGAATGCCGGTGCGTTGGTCTAAGAAGAGTGATTTCTATTGCTGTGCTTGGCATCGTCATCTGCGCGGCACGCAGCGTGGCTAGGGCATTCGCAGGCTGTCAAATTCAAGATGATCTGCCTCAACTATGGAAAGTAAACGTACGCCGCGGTTAGCCCGCTTGAGTTAAACTCCCGCACCTCGGCAATCTCCTCTCGGCTCCGGCGTCTTCTTCGAGCCTTGATATTCGCTCCTTCATTCTCTTGCACGCCGTAGTCTTCTCAAATCCTCTCCCCATCCACCAGATGTGGTTAACAAGACGCTCACCTTTTAGTTAGCCATTCTCAGTTCGTGTGGGCCCAAACGGATTCTGAACGAAGCCGCTACGCGGATTCCCTGAGAGGGTGTTTGAAAAGTCCAGGCGTTCTTTGAAGTGGAGCTGATCGGTCTGGTTGAGGAAATTCCTGGATGGGCATTAAACTCTAAAGCACGGACCTGGCTGATTCAGCGTGGGTGTTGATTGCACCGCTGCTCCCTACTGCACGGCCAGGCGGGCGACCGCGCACGACCGATGTACGGGGGGGTCGTCAACGCGGTCTTGTATCTGCGGCGGACGGGTTGTCAGTAGCGTCTGCTGCTACAAGAAGCGCTTGGCCGTTAGATTCTGGAACGTTCCGTTTCATCGCGGCGGAGGGGGAATCTGGAGGTGATACCTGGGCGCTAAACCGATCAGTTTCTCGATCACGCCGGCATCGACCGGAGGCGGCGTTGTCAGTTGTGTCGCTGGCTCTCCCAGCTCTTCCCACAGCCTCTCGAAACCGCCCGGTGTCAGCATTATGATCATCCGGCCCGGTGTGCTGCCGGTATTCTTGTAAGTGTGCAGCGTCCCTTTGGGAATGTGCACGAACGCCCCTTGCCCGGCCGTCAGCGTCCGCTCGCCGAGCAATACTGAGAACTCGCCATCGAGCACCCAGAACGACTCGTCCTCCCGCTGGTGAATGTGCGGCGGCGGCCCATTCTGCGGGAACGCCGTCAGCTCTGTAACCGAGAGTGCCTCGCCGGTGACCTTGAACGTGTACAGGTCGCCGAGCAACCAGATGGATCGTCCTTCGCCTTTCGTGAGGGCCACTTCGTGAGTGTTCATACTCTTAAAATTTAGAACGCGTTCGAGAACAATATTCGATCTGGAAGCGTTGCTCAATACCAGTGAATATTTAGAAGCCGGTAGTCGCAGAGCCAGAATTTCTCGCGGCAAGCACGACTACGGGTCACCTTCACGGTCAGCGTTAGCGAGGTCTGGTAGAGTCGAGAGCTGGCGCGGTGGCAACAGGAGTTGCTCCGTTTCCAGATCCGCTCTCAAACCGGAAAGGCGGGTCTCCCGGCTTTCGAGCGACGAACGCGAGCGGTCAAGTCGTGGTCGGCATAATAGGGGTCAACTCAGGACGGCGTGTTGCTCAAATGAAGGCGACAAGGGTCGCATCTAGAGATTCGTTGCTACCGCAATAGGATTCGGAGCGCCTGAAGCTTCCAGGCGCTCCGGGTGGAGGTTATTGTTTGCCGGCCGAGAATTCGCTGAACGCGTCCAAAGCGCGGGCCGAGTAGGTTACGGCGGCTCCGGGCGTTGAGCGGGATTGCCACAGCGAGCGTCTCGGCCAGCTCTTCGCGAGTCGCCCCTTGTTCGACGGCGGCCTTGACGTGCGATGCGATGCAGCCGTCGCAACGGGTGGTCACGGCAACGGCCAGAGAGATCAGCTCATGCATCTTCGCCGGCAGATGGCCCGTCTTGGCCGGCGCATTGCCGAGCGTCTGAAGGCCCTTGCCCAATTCAGGGCTCATCTTGGCGAGCTCGCCAACCCGCCCAGAACTTCGCCGAGACAAGCATTCCAGTCCATCATCATAGTATTCGTCCTTCGTA
Source organism: Terriglobales bacterium (assembly GCA_035260505.1). Taxonomy (GTDB): domain Bacteria; phylum Acidobacteriota; class Terriglobia; order Terriglobales; family Acidobacteriaceae; genus Acidiflorens. The sequence continues at coordinate 950 of DATFVD010000412.1, read as the reverse complement.
AGCTTTCATCATAAGTGCTGTAGAAGCCTAACGTCTTCCGTCGCAGAACGGGAGCTGACCGTTCCAAGTAGTCTTCACTGCATAACCCGCTCTGCCCTTCTCGGGATTGGCCAAAATCTGCGCCGCGAATGCCTTTAGCGCCTCAACGTCCAGTCCGTTAATTCCATTCATGCGCACTCCTTCTACTGGTTGTGACCACTCATGACGCCGCCATCCACGTCCCATACTGCTCCTGTAACCCAGCTTGCCGCATCACTGAGAAGGAACTCAATTACGGCACCGACATCCGCAGGGGTGCCCACCCGGCCGAGGGGATGAAAGGCATTGAATCCCGCGAGAGTCTTGTGAATTTCCTCGGGTTTGATGAACGCTCCGTAGATGGGTGTTTCGACGACGGCCGGAGAAACGGCATTCACACGAATGCCTTGCTCGGCCAACTCCATAGCAAGGTGCTGCGTCAGGGAGTGGAGGCCGGCTTTCGCCATAGAGTAAGCGGATGAAGGAGTCGCTTTGATCGCCTGCTTTGCCCACATCGAGCCGATGTTCACAATGCTGCCGCTCACCTGTTGAGCGACCATCTTCTCGACCACCGCCTGCGTAATGAAAAAGATCGCCTCGTTGATATCATGGTATTGATGGTAGTTTTCCCAAGTGTGCTTAAGAAATGGTGTCGGGCAAAAGTAGCCCGCCGAGTTGACCAGGTACTCGAATGGCACGCCTACGGAGATCTCTCTCACAAACGCATCGACTTGCGTGCGATTGTAAAGGTCCACGGCCTTGGTGATGACTTGGGGCGAGCCGGTGAGCTCGAGTTCGCTGCCTGCCTGCCCGAGTTTCGTGTTATCCCGTCCCACGACAGTGACCGCGATCTCACGAGCGGCGAGACGCTTCGCAACATCAAGTCCGATTCCAGAGGAGCCACCGACGATTAGTGCATTTTTTATTGAATG
>DATFVD010000411.1:0-4678 GCA_035260505.1 Terriglobales bacterium | reverse complement strand
AGGAACTGAACCTGAAGGCGCTGGCGGCTGTGGCGGGAGAGAGAAAAATTCAGCTTGTTCCGGTGAAAGAACTGCAAGCGCTCACTGGCTACGTTCGCGGTGGGGTGACCGCGCTCCCGGCCAAGCGCGATTTTCCTGTGTATGTGGACGAAACCATCGAGCTGTTCGACGGTGTTTCTGTCTCCGCTGGCGTTCGGGGATTGCAGATTCTGATTTCGCCGGCGGACTACCTGCGCGCGACGAAGGGGACAATCGCGCGGCTCGCGGAACCCAAGAAGAGCCAGGACGTTGGCGTGCGATGATCCAAACGGTGGAGCGACGGGCGTCTCGCCCGTCCAGCAATCTGGTGGCCGGGCGAGGACGCCCGGCTCTCCATCGAACGTGCGGTTGCGGCGCCGGTATCCGACTAATTAAACTTTCAACACCTGAACTGAGGGACGCATGCCCACTGCTACGCGCACCAATCCGCTATCGTTCCTAACCGATCAGCTCGACGAACTTAAGGCCAAAGGCACGCACTTCAAGCTGCGCGTGCTCGATGACGAGCAGGCGCCGGTTTGTACCTTCGACGGCAAGCGGGTCATCAACGTTGCCTCGAACAATTATCTCGGGTTTACGACGCATCCCAAATTGCGCGAAGCGGCGCTTGAAGCCACTCGCAAGTACGGCGTCGGATCCGGAGCCGTACGCACTATCGCGGGCACGATGAGAATTCACATGGAGCTGGAAGAGAAGATCGCGCGCTTCAAGAACGTCGAGGCCTGCGTGGTTTTCCAGTCGGGATTCACGGCGAACGCGGGAACGGTTTCCTCCTTTCTCGGGAAGGACGATTTCATCATTTCGGACGAACTCAATCACGCCTCCATCATCGATGGCTGCCGTCTTTCACGGGCGAAAATTCTCGTCTTCCGTCATAAAGACGTCGCTCACGCCGAAGAGCAACTCGCCAGCGTAAAGAACCAGCCGGGGAAGAAGCTGCTGATCTCCGATGGCGTGTTCTCTATGGACGGCGACATCGGCCCGCTGCCCGGGCTGTGCGAGGCGGCCGAGAAATACGGCGCGATCATGATGGTCGACGACGCGCACGCTTCCGGTGTACTCGGCCGCAATGGACGAGGCACGATCGATCATTTCGGGATGCACGGACGTGTCGACATTCAGGTCGGCACTTTATCGAAGGCGATCGGGGCTTTAGGTGGTTATGTCTGCGGCACGCGCGATTTGATTGATTTTCTTTATCATCGCGCGCGGCCGTTTCTGTTTTCGACTTCGCATCCGCCTTCAGTCGCGGCGACCTGCATTGCGGCTTTCGACATTCTTGAAACTGAGCCGCAATGGATGGAGCAGCTCTGGGCGAACACACGCTTCTGGAAGAAAGAACTCGGCCTGCTCGGCTTCAACATCGGCGGCCAGACCACTCCGGCAAGCGAAACGCCGATCACGCCCATCATCATTGGCGACGGACGGTTGACCATGGATTTTTCCCGCGAGCTGTTCAAGGAAGGAGTGCTCGGAACCGGCATCGCATTTCCCACCGTCCCTGAAGGCAGAGCGCGCGTGCGAACCATCATGACCGCCACGCACACGAAAGAAGAATTGCAGCAGGCGCTCGAAGTGCTGCAGCGAGTGGGGAAGAGGATGGGAATTCTCGGGTGAATCTGAGAACCGCGTCGCACGAGCCCGCGGTCTAGTGATGCTGGCTGACAGAAAGCACATTTCCGTCCGGGTCTTTGAACCAGGCAACTTTGTCGCCGCCGGGCGCGGTCCAGATTCCCAGCTCTTTGTCATTCACCCAGGGGTATTTTTCAAAAGCGACCCCGCGCTTTTGAAGCCACCCGACCATTTCTTCGATATTGGAAACTTCCCAACCGAGCACGGTGTACTTTGCAGGCGTGAAATCCTGCGCCTTGGCAATGCGGATCATGGTTTCGCCGGCTTTGATGACGAGTGCGTACGGGTCATCGCTGACGAATTGAAACCCCAGTTTGCCCTCGTAGAAGTCTCTTGCTTTCACGGAATCTTTGGTCGGAACGAAGCCGATTACCTTGCTGGAAGCTAACATTCGCAGACCTCCGTTAGTGCCCCGCCGGCACGTCCTCAACGATCGCCTTGACTAACTCATCAATCGCATCCGTAACTCGCTTCGCAGGCAAATTGAAGTTGTTAGAGAGGATGGAGAAGACGACCACTTGTCCGGTATCGGTGGTGGCGTATCCGGAGAGCGCCTTCACGCCGCCCAGAGAACCGGTTTTGGCCACAATGCGATTTTGCAAGCGGGGAGATGTTAAGCGGTCGGTGAGCGAGCCGTCCACGCCAGAGACGGGGAAGGTCGCCTTATAGGCCGCACCCCATGGCTGCGTGGAGCAGTAACGCAGTAGCTGGACAATGGAATGGGGAGTTACCAGGTTCTGGCGGGAGAGTCCGGAGCCGTCGTAGAAAACGTATTGTTCGTTGGGAATTCCTGCCTGAGTCAGAAAACCGCGAAGAACCTCGAGGCCCCCTTCTATCGTTCCGGCGGTGCCACGCTCGCGTCCCAAAAGGCGCAGCAGGATTTCGGCATGCAGGTTCTGGCTGACTTTGTTGACCACGCGGACATCTTGCAGCAGTGGCTTGGATTCATAACTGGCGAGCGTGATGGGCTGATCGCTTTTCAGCGGACGTGGCTGGCCATCGTTATCTTTGTCTTTGTCGTTAGCGCTGCCTCCGCGAGACGGTGCGGTCGCGGTCACGCTGAAAGTGGAAAGGGTGGCGAGTTCGGTGTGACGGGTGCGTTGGTGTCCGTAAATGACGATGCCGCGTTTCTCAAGTAACTGGCGGAACAGACCGGCGGCAAACTCGGCGGGATCTTCGATGGCAAGGGCTTCATTGGCGCCGGCGTCATCGAGCGGCATGTTGCCCCAGAGCGTGAGAACGGTCGAGCCGGGCTCTCGGTTGACGAAGAACTTGCGTCCCGTACCCGCGGGAGTCGTGATGATGCGGTTGTCGATGCGATAGTACTCGGCAAAGGGCTTGACGCTGACGAAGGCTTTTTCGCCGGGGCGGTCGGCGGGCAGGATGTTGACGAAGACTACGTTGTCATTAATGGTGAGGGCGGAGACGGGAGCGCCGTCGGCCCAGACGAGGTCGTCCTGGCTCCAACCTTCGCCGTAGCGCTCGAAGGCGAAGTAGGAGTCGTCCGCGACGATATCGCCGTCGATGAATTTCACGCCTTTTTGCACAAGCGCGTCAGCCAGCGATTCGAGAGCCTGAATGGGATCGTCGTTGCGTTGGGTGCGGAGATCGTACGGGAGTTCGCGTCCCGAGAGATTGGGATCGCCGCGGCCGACGAGGACGAGATCTCCATTAAGGCGGCCGTAGCGATCGAGGGTGCCGGTGGTTTCTACGGTGGTACGGAACTTGTAATCGGCACCGATCAGCGCGAGCGCGGCGGCGGTGGTGAACAGCTTGGTGTTCGAAGCGGGTGTGAAGAGCTTGTCGGCGTTTTGGGAGTACAACGTTTTGCCCGTCGAGAGAGAGACCACTTCGATTCCCCAGAAGCCGCGGGCGAGATCGGGTGCGCTGAGCGCACCGGCAATGCGATCCTGTAACGGTTTGATGGGTGCGGCCAGTAGAGACGAGGCCAACAGAAGAACGATGGGGAGCAGACGCGCAACTGATCGCCGGCCAAGCATGAGGTGGATTGTAGCACCCGGCAAAATGGGGCTCGTACTTAGGGGCCCGCCCTGTAACTGTTCGGGGAGAACCGGGCGTCCCCGCCCGGCCACCTCCGCCTCAGACGGGCGAGACGCCCGTCGCTCCACTAGAATAGCGGCACATGCGGGCGATTTTTCAGTGGAACATCGGCTCTCGAGTCCTGGAGTTGGGACGGCGCACTCTGATCATGGGTGTGGTGAATGTAACTCCCGACTCTTTTTCCGACGGAGGACTCTACCTCGATGCCGAGAAGGCGGTGGTTCGTGCCGAGGAGTTACTGGATGACGGCGCGACCATCATCGATGTGGGTGGAGAGTCGACGCGGCCCGGGGCATCGGAACCGGTTTCAGAGGACGAGGAACGGAGGCGGGTGCTGCCAGTGATTCGGGATTTGAAGCGGCGGCGTCCAGACGCGATAGTGAGCGTCGATACGTACAAGGCGAGCGTGGCGCGGGCGGCGGTGGAACTCGGAGCCGAGGTGGTGAACGACGTCAGTGGGTTCCGGTGGGATCCGAAAATGGCTAAGACGCTGGCCGAACTCAAAGTGGGAGCGGTGCTGATGCACACGCGCGGGCGGCCGGAGGAATGGCGGTCGCTGCCGCCGATTGGCGATCCGGTGCTAATGGTGAAGCGGGATTTGCGACAGTGGGCGGAAGCGGCGACCCTGGCGGGGATCAAGCGCGATCACCTGGTGCTGGACCCGGGCTTTGGCTTCGGAAAGCGTTTCGACGAGAACTATCCGCTGCTGGCACACTTCGCCGAGTTGCAGCAAATGGGGTTTCCGCTGCTGGCAGGCGTGTCGCGGAAGTCGTTTATTGGGCGCTCGCTGGCGCGCGATGGCAAAGATGCGGGGGTTGCCGAGAGGGTTTACGGAACGCTGGCTGCAGAGACAGGTTTGATCTTGAAAGGGGCGCACATCATTCGGACGCACGATGTGCGATTTGCAGTGAAGGCGGCGCGAGTGGCGGATGCGATGGTGGCGAGT
>DATFVD010000410.1:0-11435 GCA_035260505.1 Terriglobales bacterium | reverse complement strand
TGTGCGGTGTCTTTTTATTTGCGGCCAGATCCACATCAACCGCGCTGAACAGCACCCACTTGCCATCGGGCGAAGGCACAGGCTCGCCGACGCGCTTCAGCTTCATCATGTCATCGAAAGTGAATGGATGCTTGGCTTGAGCGAAGGCGGGAAGAGAGAAGAGAAGAACGAAAAGAAAAGCAAGACGGCGCATGACGTGCCTCCGCGAAACAACAGAGTGTAGCACTGCGGACAAGGTTAGAGGTTAGAGGTCAGATTGCAGAGGTGAAACCTCATAGGCTCCGATTTCTTACCTCTGCAATCTGGCCTCTAAGCTCTGCAATCGCCTCACGCCAATTCTTCCAGCATGGCCGTCATCTCTGATTGGGCATGCGTGTTGCCAGTGCGTCTTGCGGAGGAGATGCCATCCACCAGCATTCGTTTAGCTTCATCGACGCGGCTTGCTTTGGCCAGCGTCTGCGCGGCCATGAAGTATGCGGGCGTGTAATCCGGATTTTTCTCAATCAGCGTTTTGAATTCCGCAAGCGCTTGCTCGATTTGTCCAGCATTCGAGTACTCCTGCGCCAGTCCATAACGCGCAAACGAATCCTCGGGATTGGCGGCAAGAATTTCGGTCAACATGGCAACGCGATCCATAGAGAAGGTCTCAGGTCTTAGGTGTCAGGTCTCAGGAAAGGCAAAAGCTAACGGCCAAAAGCCGATTCATGATTCTTCATTCATATCACGACCCGCGTTACAATGGGTTTTCTCCGAGGGATCAATTTGGCTTGCCCTTTTTTTGTGCCGCGGGAAATCATAAACGACGGCTCTTGGCCGCATCCTTCGCGCTTGCCGCTGGGAGCGGGATGGACGGGAAACTGCCTCGCCTCGGGGCAAGAACTACGGCCCGCCGACACCCACGTACGGGAATTCTGCAACCTTGGATATGCAGTCGCCTGTCCCCATCTCCCCGTCCGCCGCGACTGGGATGCCATACGCTTTTCGGTCGCCCATACTACCCGGAAGCAGGTCGCGATCCGTTTTGTCTGCGAGTTAGACCATGCTCCGATCGAACATGGGCACCTAATTTTTGATCTGGCGAAAGAGACTTGGCTCGACGCGCACGCAGACCCGCGTGTCCTCAGACTCGCAACCTGCTATCTGCAGACATATCGCGCCCGGCAGAGCGCTGTTATTGTCTAACAGCTTATGAACAACGACGACAAGGCAAAGTTAACTCGCCCGCGGCCGGTGCGCGAATCGATCTCTGAAATGACCGAGATCGTTCTGCCTAACGATGCCAATCCTCTGAACGCGCTTCTTGGCGGACGCCTCATGCACTGGATCGACCTCGCCGGCGCGATGGCCGCCCACCGGCACTCGCGGCAATATGTGGTGACAGCTTCCATTGATCATCTCGATTTTCTTGTGCCCGTTCGGGTCGGAGACTTCGTGGTCTTGCGGTCGTCGGTCAATCGTGTCTACCACACTTCGATGGAGGTGGGCGTGAAGGTGTGGGTGGAGAACTATCACACTGAGCAGAGCCGTCACGTCAGCTCCGCCTATCTCACCTTTGTCGCCGTGGACGCTGCCGGAAATCGCATGGCGGTCGCGCCCGTCGTCCCCGAGACCGCAGACGAAAAGCGTCGCTACGAAGATGCCGCGCGCCGGCGGGAGATACGCCGGACAGAATCGGTGCGCAGGAAGGAAGTTCGGAGTTAGGCGAGCCTTGCCGCACCTAAACTCTGGTGGAGCGACGGCGTCCTCGCCCGTTCAATTTTGTGGTGGCCGGGCGGGGCGCCCGGCGCTCCATCGACAAGGGCCCATGATTTCAGAGAACTTGTGGTGTCGCTAGCGCGATACGTGTTACGAAGCGCCCGTTTGCAGCTTCCCGTTTGCAAGCTGAGAACTCGGAGCTGAGACCTGGCACCTTAGGCCTTTCTTATGGAAAGCGCACTTCTCATTCACCGCCTTCATTTCGCTTTCACCGCGACGTTTCACTATCTGTTCCCACAGCTCACCATGGGCCTCGCTCTGCTGATTGTCGTGCTCAAGACGATCGGCTTGCGGCGCAATGATCCCGTGTACCACGAGGCGGCTCGTTTCTGGGGTAGGATTTTCGGGATTAATTTCGCGTTAGGGGTTGTAACCGGCATTCCAATGGAATTCCAGTTTGGCACCAACTGGTCGCACTTTTCGCGATTCGCGGGCGGCGTCATTGGCCAGACGCTCGCCATGGAGGGCATGTTTGCCTTCTTCCTCGAATCGTCGTTGCTCGGCCTTTTTCTCTTCGGAGAGAAGCGGTTAAGCCCGAAAGCACACTGGCTGTCGGCCTTCGCAGTTTTTGTAGGTTCGTGGTTATCGGGTTACTTCATCATCGCCACCGATGCTTTCATGCAGCATCCAGTCGGCTACTATAAGGCTGCGGATGGGAGCTTGCAGCTGGCGAGCTTCTGGGATTTCGTGCTCAACCCCTGGGCGGGATGGCAATTTGCACACAATATGTGCGGAGCCGCCATCACCGGCGCGTTTGTCATGACGTCCGTAGGCGCGTTTTATCTGCTCTCAGGCAAGTGGACTACACACGCACGCGTCTTCGTTAAGGCGGGCGTGATCGCCGGTTTCGTCTTCAGTATTTTGCAGATTTTTCCCACCGGCGACCGGCAAGGCAAAATGGTCACCGAATTGCAGCCCGCGACCCTGGCGGCGATGGAGGGATTGTTTCACGGCCAGCCCGGCGCGCCATTAGTCATCATGGGTCAGCCTAATGAGCAGCAAGGCAAGATCGATAACCCGATTGAAGTTCCAAAAATGTTGAGCATGCTAACTTACAGACGCTGGAGTGCCCACGTTCGCGGACTTGATTCTTTCCCGAGACAGGACTGGCCGGGTAACATCCCATTGCTCTATTACAGCTACCACATCATGGTTGGCCTCGGTACCTTCTTCGTGGCCATTATGGTTGTTGCAATGTTCCTGCTGTGGCGAGGCAGACTTTATAGCGCAAGATGGATGCTCTGGATCCTGATGCTCGCAGCACCATTTCCTTATATCGCGAATACCGCCGGATGGATGACTGCGGAACTCGGTCGCCAGCCTTGGCTGGTTTACGGCTTGATGCGCACGGAAGATGGTTATTCCAGGACAGTCTCGGCCGGTAACGGAATGTTTACATTGTTGGGATTCATGGGCATTTACACTGTTCTTGGCATTCTGTTTCTGTTCCTGAGCTGGCGCGAAATTGAGCATGGCCCTCTGGCCGGGAACGAATCGATGTCCAATCTTCATCCGGCAACGGAGGCGAGGTAACGGAGTCGGTAAGTATGGCGAGTCTTTGGTTCTGGATTATCGCAGCGATGATCACGACCTATGTCGTGCTCGATGGATTCGATCTTGGCGCGGGTGCGATTTATCTGATTGCCGCGAAGACCAACGGCGAACGACGCCGCGTGCTGCGCGCCATTGGCCCGGTGTGGGATGGCAACGAAGTCTGGTTGCTCGCTGCCGGTGGCACACTTTACTTTGCTTTTCCTCAACTCTACGCGTCCAGCTTCAGCGGGTTTTACCTGCCGCTGATGATTGTGCTGTGGCTGCTCATTCTGCGCGGCATCGGCATTGAATTCCGCGCTCACATCGAGAACCGGATTTGGCAGACTTTCTTCGACGTCGTGTTCAGTATTTCCAGCATTCTGCTGAGTGTGTTTTTCGGAGCTGCACTCGGCAATGTGGTGCGCGGTGTTCCGCTCGATGCAAGCGGCTATTTCTTTGAGCCGCTCTGGACCGACTTCAAACTCGGCCCGCATACGGGCATCCTCGATTGGTACACGGTACTCACCGGGATGTTGGCATTAGTGACTCTGACCGCGCACGGTTCTTACTACGTCGCCCTCAAAACCGACGAGGATCTCGGCCGCCGGGCCCGCGGGTTTGCGTTGCTGTGCTGGCCTGCGCAGTTTTTTCTGACCTTCAGTACCCTGGTTGCGACTTACTTCATACGGCCCGAAATCATGGCGAACTATGCCAAGCACAAGATCGGGATACTGGTTCCGATCGTTGTAATCGCCAGCCTGGCGGTAATGCTCTGGGCGAATCCCAAGGGCAAGGAGAAACTTGCGTTCGTTGCTTCCAGCCTGTATATCACCGCGATGCTGGCAGGCGCGGCGTTTGCGCTCTATCCCGTCGTACTTCCCGCCCGCGACCACCAATACGACCTTACCATCTACAACACCGCTGCCGGCGCTCACGGACTGCGTGTCGGCTTGGCTTGGTGGACGTTCGCTGCCGTTCTCGTAGTCGGCTATTTTGTCTTCGTCTACCGCATGTTTCGCGGCAAGGTGCAGGTGGAGGAAGGGCACTACTGAGAATCAGGTCGCAGGTGTCAGGTCTCAGGAAAAGCTGACGTCTGAATGCCGAGTGTTTCTTTCCTCTCCCGTATAATCGGGATATGAGCGCTCATTCCCATCATTCCGGGCAGCAACAGCCCGCTCCGCAACCTTTACCTGGCGTCAACGCCATCATCGCCGTCGGATCCGGCAAGGGCGGAGTCGGCAAAACGACGCTCTCGGTCAATCTCGCAATCGCCCTGAGCAAGATGGGCCACAAAGTTGGATTGCTCGACGGCGACGTCTACGGTCCGAACGTCCCGCTCATGCTCGGCACCAACGAGCAGCCCAAAGTGATGGGCGAAAACCAGATCGCGCCCATCAATTCGCATGGGCTCAAGGTCATCTCGGTCGGCTTCCTCAATCCTGGTGACAAGCCGCTGATTTGGCGCGGTCCGATGCTGCATTCGATCATCAAGCAGTTCCTGGGATCGGTGCAGTGGGGACAGCTTGATTATCTTGTCATCGATCTTCCTCCGGGAACGGGCGATGTTGCGCTCTCGCTGATTCAGACTGTGCCCTTGACCGGTGCGATCGTGGTTTCTACACCTTCCGACGTTTCGCTGCAGGATGCGCGCAAGGCCATCGAGATGTTCCGCCAGATGAAGGTGGATATCGTCGGCATGGCCGAAAATATGAGTTACTTCGTCTGTCCGCATTGCCAGCACGAAGTCGATATCTTCTCTCGCGGCGGCGCGGAAAAGACGGCGAAACAGTTCGACATCGCCTTTCTTGGAAGCATCGAACTCGATCCCGAGATTCGCAAATCCGGTGACAGCGGCTCTCCGTCCGTGCTTCAGGGAGAGGACTCGCCGCATGCGAAGTCGCTGTTCGCCTTCGCCCGCAATGTGGCGGCACGCGTGGAAGAGATCAAGGCCACCAGTCCGGAAAGCGTGATTCAGATTCAGTAGGGCTCCTCACGTTTCTCCGTGTCCTCTAGTTGAAAAAATCTTTACCACAGGGGGCACGGGGGTTCACAGGGCTTCACAGGGCAAATCACTTCGCGCTATTTGCTTCGAATCTTGCCAGGCGGTACAGCGGGTCCGCAGTTTCATCTTTGAGCACGAGCTTTGCCACCATCTCGCCGAGCGCTGGGCCGTGCTTGAATCCGTGGCCTGATCCGCCTCCAACAATCCAGACGTTCGCGCTTTGTGGGTGCCGATCTACGATGAAATTGTGGTCGGTGGTGTTTTCGTATTGGCAGACACGGGTCTCGAGCAGGGGCGCATCTTTCATCCCGGGAAAACGGTAGGCTAGATAGCGGCGCGCCTCAGCCAAACCATCTTCGCTCACCAATCGCTGGCCTGAGGTTGGATCGAACTCGGGGCCGCGCGTGTCGTCGGCAATTTTGAAGCCGCGCCCCTGGTTGCCGGGAATTCCGTACATGAAGTGGTCGCTGTGATCTCCCCAAACTGGCATGTTGCCCTCGTTGTAACGCGGATCGCCTGCGGGCGTGCCGAAAAAAAATACTTCTTGCCTGGTCGAAATGAAATGCGGACCGACCGTTTGCGGGAAGAGCTTTCCCAGCCACGGGCCACAGGCGAAGATGTAACGGTCGGCGACGATGGTCGAGGCATCCGTTAGCGGCAGAGCTTTCCAGTGGCCGCTTTCGAGATCTTCATCTTGCGCTGCTACCGTTGCCTGGCGATATTCTCCGCCTTCGACTACGAACTGATCGACTACCGTTTGCGTCGATGGGCGAGCCAGCAGGTATCCGCTTTGCGGCTCGTGGATGCCCCACTCGACTTTCTCGAAGTTTATCTGCGGCCAGCGGCGCGCTAGTTCTTTCACATCGAGCTGCTCGAAAGGAATTCCGGCGTCTTTCAGGAACGGCAGTGAGCCACGCTCGAATGTGCCATCGTCTTCGACCATCCAGAGCACTCCGATGGGGAAAAAGAATTTCCGCTTCCATTGGGCTTCGTGTTGCTTCCAAAGAACGAGTGCGCGCGCGGCGAGTTTTGAGTAAGGCTGATCGGGGCCGTAGGCGCCGCGGATGACTCGCGTTTCGCCGCCTGACGATGCTCGCGAATTTCCCGGGCCCCAGGCATCGAGCAGCGTGACTTGCGCTCCGCCGCGAAGGAGATAGAGGGCGGTCCATCCGCCGAAGGCGCCTGCTCCGATTACCGCGATGTGAGGCTTGCTGGTCATTTTGTTTTTAGTCGCCGAATCGCGGCTATGCGCAGTCAACGGCAAAACTACGCCCGCCACCTTTCGCCCCGCCGCCAGCAACGCCGTGGCGATTCCCAGCTTGCAGGCGGTGCGGCGAGAAAGCCTGGGAGCCGGAATGCGATCCGGAGAGGCAGACTTTTCTTCAGGCATGGGTTCAAGCCGCGTGGGCCCCTTCTTTGTCCCTGTCCCTTGCTCGCGAAGTATATCTCGACCGACGCGAAGAAGTGAGATTGCTCTAAGAGCCGCGTGGGCGCGACCCGCGAGGGTCTTTTATTTTGCCGGGAAACCTGCGTGGGAGGGCCTCCGAGTTTGGGTGATTTGGGCTCCATTTTTGGATGTTTACTGGATGGGCATTACTCAATACATTACTTTATGTCCCCCCCCCATTTCCGCTAAACTATTCTAATTAAAGTACTTAACTCCATCATCTACGTGAATAAGGACTTAGCTGGGGTCTCTGCGGTTTGGCGTGCACTTCACGGGGTGCATGGTGGCCGCTTCTGCTGCATTATTTGTGCACTTTTCGTCCACTTGTCAAAGAGCCGCCGAAAATGGTCTTGCGGCGGATGATGGGTCCGTCTCTGGAGACGGGCGCAGTTCTCGATGCTGCACTGTCGGGGAATTATTGCGCGATCGCGATTGCGTGTCTGTGATGGTCGCCACACTTGTTTGTGATGAACACAGCGTCCTGAAGATTGGCGGCGCGCACCCACACATTCGCAAAAAACCGCGAATGTGTGGGGCACCCGGCAACTTTCGAGTCGAACGGGATAACCCAAGTGCGGTTGGCCGAAGCTTTTGATCCCGCCTGCACAACTGCGCCGAGGGTGCCCCATTCTTGCGCGTTCTTTGCGCAAGAGTGGGAACCACACTGATCGCACAATGGGCTTTGCCTTTCACGCCGCATGTGCCCCAAACACCAGTTCGCAAACCCTGTCAGCTGTGTGGAGAGGTTTTTTTTATTTGTGCCGGGAAACCTGCCGGGGGTGCCCCATTCTTGCGCGTCCTTTGCGCAAGAGTGGGAACCACACTGATCGCACAATGGCTTTGCCTTTCACGCCGCGTGCGTCCCAAATGAGCGTGCGTAAGATAAAGATCCGACTTCGGCCGCGTAGGCGGAGTCTCAGAATGCCAGCAGTTCGGCGAGCCACTTCTCAAAAAGCCTGAGAAGTGGCGCACCCCTAGTTATTGAGAGTCCGATGCTAAAAGACAAACCCACACTATACTTCCCCGTTGAAGTGGCCCACCCGCCCACGCCTTGGAACGGGCCGCCCGTGTAGAAGGTTTGCAGGACGGCTCCGTCGCTGGCGGCCAAGCAGTCACATCAATGGGCGGGCGCGCGAAGTGGACCCGAATGCGGCGCGGGCAAATCTGGCCCATGAATGGCGTTGGAGCCGCAGTTGGTCCTGAGCGTGGCCACGTTGTTGAAACTATTCGCGCCGCTGAAACCTGACGGAACATTGTCGAGGCCAGCAGTCGCATCATTGATCGTGTTACTGAGCACCGTGGGGGTATTGCAATTGAATTGGATCCCGACACCGGCATTCGTGATGGTATTTGACTTGTAGGTGTTGCCGCCACCGCCATCCCAGATTCCGAGCGGAGCGTTTGATATTTTGTTGGATGTGGCAGTATTCCCACCAGTCGCATGTATGCCTTCGTAGATCTGGTTAGCCAGGGTATTACCGGAAATGGTAACTTCACGAGCGGCAACAAACATGCCGTAATAACCACCGTTAATAACGTTCGCTGTCAGGCTACCACCGGACGAGTAGAACTGAACTTGGATGCCAAGAGCTTGCATAGTATTCCCTTTGACCGTGACCAGGAGATTATCGCCTTCGGTCAAAACTGCGGTATTGTCGATGTCATGGAAGCTGCTGTTTTCAATGGTCACCGACTCGTTCGTGGCACTTCTACCCTCAGCCCATGCCCCCGCAGTATACCCTGAATTGCTTAGGTTGCGAACCGTAACCTCGTTGACCGTGCCAGAGGAGCCGCTGCCATAGAAAATCCCGGTGAGAAAAATATAAACACCCACAGTGTTGCCGGTCCCATCCACGGTGATATCGCTGATGTTGACCGGACCCGCAGTAACGTGCACCACCGGCGCGACTGGGTCCTCGAAGCCGGTTGGTACAACTGCCAGCCCGGAGCCGGGCACGGTAATCACTGCCTGTCCGGCATTGCCGCTGGTAATGCCCTTTAGTGTCAGCGGCTGTGCAATCGTAACCTGCTCGGGATAGGTGCCCGGGCAAACCAACACGGTTGAGCCGGGCGGTACTTCGCTCACTGCGGCGGAAATCGTTGCGTAGCTTGGAAGGCTGGGCTTGCAGGTTCCTACCGCGTAGTTGGCAGCAAGCGTGGGAGATGTTCCGAGAAGCAGTCCTATAGCAAGTAAGAACAGAATCCTGAGATACGACATTTTTGTCTCCTTTTCTTTCTTTATGAGGTGCTCTTGCAATATCACGCCCCGTGATAAGGACCCTGACTCGCAATTCTTCGGCGTAGCGCTGCTGACAAACGGTCCCCGCTCGTTCCGCCGAGCACAACTTCTAAAGCTACGGAGTGCAAATCCGGCCCTGGTAATCGACTGAGACCACACCTGTCCCCAAGTCAACCGTGCCTTGGTCGTAACTGAAACCGACGGCGTCCTCGTACACGCCGGTACCTCCGGTAATGGTGGCGTGGTTTTCGACTCGGTAGAGCGGTGGATTGATAGGATGGGCGACGATGTTGTCGGAAGTGGTGAATGTATCGCCGCTGGTGGTGGTATAGGTGTGCACAAGCTTGAAGACCAGGACTCCGCCACCGTGGTCTTTCATGCTGGTTACACAAGCGACGAACGTGCCTTGGAGATTGCCTGTGAAAGACCCTACCTCTGTCAACGCCCCGCCACAAGCCGGGGTGGGCCCGATAATCTGCCCAGAGATGTGACCGCTAATTTTCTTGCATGAGTTGCCGGCCAGAACCTGCGCCGGACACGAGAGTACAGCGGCCAGTGCCACAACCGCAGCTAACTTCATTCTCAACATACAGTTCTCCTCAAAACGAATGGCGCGGGGGCTGCCGATTTCCTCCGCCCGTGCAGCCTGAACCCACCTCGCCTTGCCATCAATGGGCAAAGGGTGAGCTTTAGCTGAGTGAGCTTGCCGACACTCTGGATTTGCATGGTTCTTCCTATACCTGAGAGCGCATTTTGGGTGCTCGACGAAGCGTGACCAAGTCAAATTCGAGAATGCGTATTGCAGTGTCCGAATCTGCCTGGGCAGCCTTCAGCGCCCTCCCTCATCGATCTAAAGCGCGAAATGGGCGGAGAACCTGCAAATCGCGGACGAAGGGAGCCGATATTTCAAATTGGTGAGCCCAGGGCTGTGCTACCCTTCCGAGTCACCGATCTTCAGTCGAAGCGCGGCAAGGCTTGGGTGATGGGGCGCACAGAGCACAACGTTACCGACTTGCTTACAGCTTGGAGCGGGGGAGACGAAGCTGCCCTGGAGAAGCTCGTTCCCTTGGTCTATCAGGAATTGCACCGAACCGCACACCGCTACATGGCCCGCGAACGGTCCAGCCACATCCTCCAAACAACCGCCCTGATCAACGAAGTCTATATGCGCCTGGTTGACTTTCAGGCCATGAATTGGCAGAACCGGAACCACTTTTTTGGTATCTGCGCAAATTTAATGCGTCGCGTGTTGACAGATTTTGCCCGCTCTCGCCGCTTTCTCAAGCGAGGGGGGAATGCGATCCACGTTACGTTTGACGAAGGACTGTTTGGCGGCCAGGAACGCGCAGCCGGGATTGTGGCCCTGGACGATGCCTTGAATGCATTAGCGGTCCTGGACGAACGCAAGAGCCGGGTTGTGGAATTGCGGTTTTTTGGCGGGCTGAGCGTGGAGGAAACAGCGAAGGTTCTGGATGTGTCTGTCGAGACGGTGATGCGCGATTGGAAATTGGCGAAAGTATGGCTCCTGCGCGAGATGAGCAAAGGTGAGACCGATGGAGCGTGATCGTTGGCTACTTGTCGAGCGGCTCTACCATGCCGCACTCGACCGCACAAAGGGTGAGCAGGAGATCTTTCTGAAGGAAGCCTGCAAGAATGACGAAGAGCTCCGTCACGAAGTGGAATCGCTTCTCGGTTATCAGCAAAAGGCCGCGGCCTTCATCGAGTCGCCAGCGCTCGAAGTCGCGGCTCAGCTTCTCACCAAGGAGGAAATCGAAAAGGACAGCTCGGCGGCCCTTTCGGCGGGAACCACCATTTCCCACTATCGCATCATCGAGAAGATCGGGGCGGGTGGGATGGGGGAAGTCTATCGCGCCCACGACCCGCGACTGGGTCGCGACGTAGCGATCAAGGTTCTTCCTCAGGGGTTTGTGACGGATCCAGACCGGCTGCGGCGCTTCGAGCAGGAAGCACGCGCCTCAGCCGCTCTGAATCACCCGAACATTGTCGCCATCTACGACGTGGGCACATGGGAGTACGGAACTCCCTATGTGGTCTCCGAACTCCTGGAAGGCGAGACCCTCCGTGATTGCTTACGGAAGGGGCCATTACCGGTTCGTAAGGCCATCGAAATTTCTTCCCACATTGCTCTCGGGCTGGGCGCAGCTCATGACAAGGGAATTGTCCATCGCGATTTGAAGCCAGAAAACCTGTTCCTGACGAAAGCCGGCCAAACCAAGATACTGGACTTCGGCTTGGCCAAGTTGCTGCCAGACAACGTACTCTTCGCAGACCTGACGACAGTGACTGAGACGGCATCGTCGAAGGTAATGGGGACAATTGGCTACATGTCTCCAGAACAGGTGCGCGGCCAAGCCCTGGACCAGCGGTCCGATATTTTTTCCTTCGGTGCAGTCATTTACGAGATGCTATCCGGGCACCGAGCATTCCAGGGTGAAACT
>DATFVD010000409.1:0-7749 GCA_035260505.1 Terriglobales bacterium | reverse complement strand
TCCATGGCAAGAATGCGCCATTTCGGTTTGCTTCCGTTGCGATTATTCATTTGCGCAAAGGCGCGGGCGAGCTTGAGCGCTCCTTCCCACGCCTCGGTGCCGCTGTTGCAGAAGAAAGCGCGGTCAAGCCCGGAAATTTCGGTCAGCAGCTGCGCGAGCTCCGCTTGATACTCGTGGAAGAAAAGATTCGAAACATGAATCAAACGGCCGGCTTGGCGCTTGATCGCCGCCTGGACGGCAGGGTGGCTGTGGCCGAGCGCATTGACTCCGATTCCGCTCAGGAAATCCAGATAGCGCTTGCCCTGAGAGTCCCAGAGATACACGCCGCGTCCGCGAACAAACAGGATGGGCTGCCGCTCGTAGGTGGGAAGCAAAAGCTTCGCTTCCATGCGCGACACAGAGGCGAGGCTCATGCTCTCAGCACCTCTGTACCGCATTCCAGCTTCGTGAAATAAAAAAGTGGCAGCATTTCGACCTGCGCTGCGGGCAGAATGCGCACGCGTCCCACGCCGCTTTTGAGAGCCTGCGTACAGGCCTCGAGTTTGGGCATCATGCCGCCGCTAATGACGGATTCGTCAATGAGACCGGCAACTTGCTTAGTATCCAATCTGGGCATTATCGAACCGTCGGCCTGCTTCACCCCGGCGACGTCGGTGAGAAAAATCAGGGCGTCGGCCTCGCAGGCTATGGCGCACGCGGCCGCCATCTGGTCCGCATTCACGTTGTAATACTGCCCGTCACCTCCGAGCGCAACCGAGGAGAGCACAGGAATTCCACCCTCCGCCCAAATGGCTCGGAGCCAGCGCGGCTCGGAAAAACAGATTTCACCGACATATCCCAAGTCGTATTCCGCGTCTTGTTTCTTGCGGGCGCGAAAAACGCCGCCATCTCCGCCACAAAGGCCGATGGCCGGACAACCGGCAGCAGCGATCGCCGCCACCAGACTTTTATTCACGATGCCGGCAAGCACCATCAAGGCCACATCGCGCGTCTCGGCGTCAGTCACACGCAGTCCGTGAACGAAGTCGCTCGTCTTCCCTAGGAGTTTCAAGGTTCGCGTCAGCGCGCTGCCGCCGCCGTGCACGACCGTGACCTGGTGTCCGTCCTGGGCGAGCTGCACCACCGCTTGCGCGCATTTCTTGAGAGTCTCTTTATCTTCGAGCGCCGCGCCGCCGATCTTGACGACAATTTTCATTGCAGGCCCTCCGCCTCGTCCCAGCCGTACATAAGATTCATGTTCTGCACAGCTTGACCAGCTGCGCCTTTGAGCAGGTTGTCGAGACAGGAAACCAGCACGAGCCGGCGGCCGTCGCGCGCAAGGCAGAAACCCAGGTCACAATAATTTGTGTGCACAGAAAACTGAATCTCCGGCAAACTCGACGCCGGGAAAATTCGCACCCAGCGCTTGCCTCTGTAGAAATCCTGGAAGCAGGCTTGAATCTCGTCCTCCGTCATTTCGCGCTTCAGGTACACATAAATCGTGGACAGAATCCCGCGCGGGATGGGCAAAAGATGAGGAGTAAAGATCAACTGGCTCGAGCTGAGCGCCAACTGCTCCAATATTTCGCCGGTGTGACGGTGTCCGAATACCGAGTAGGCGGAAAAGTTATCGGCCACCGATACGAAGTGGGTACGCGCGGTGGGTTCCTTGCCGGCGCCGGATACTCCGGACTTCGAATCGGAGATGATGCCGCGATCGCAATCCGCAATACCGGCCGACAGTAAGGGCGCCAGCGCCAGAATGACCGAAGTCGCATAGCAACCGGGATTCGCAACCAGAGCCGCCGACGGTATCTGGTCCGCATTCAATTCAGGCAGACCGTAGACGGCGCGCTCCGTCAGCTCGGCCGCGGTCTGGGCGTTGGCATCTTTGAAGCCGTAGACGGCACGATGCTGCTCCTGTTTCAACCGCCACGCGCCGCTAAGATCGACGACTCGCAACCCGCGGGAAATCGCTTCAGGAACAAGTTCGCGAGAGACGGCATGCGGTGTAGCCAGGAACAACAGCTCCACGCCACGCTGCTCCAACGCAGGCCACGAAAACGGCCGGATCGGCGAATTGCCGTTGGCATTGTGAGTGCCATTCCCAGAAATGTGCTGCGATCCAGCGGCGGACCCGTCGGAGTCACCGGTCTCGGTTTCTGCATTGCGCCGAAAAAGCAAGGGCGCGTCGGTCCGCGGATGGCGGCCGAGAAGGCGAGCAAGTTCGAGGCCGGAATAGCCGGTCGCGCCGAGCACCGCGGTATTAACTTTGGCCGCCATCAGATTTTCTTCAAGTTCCCGATCCCTGGTCTCCCTATTCTAATTCGCGCCGTTGAGGCATATTTATCCATCATGATGCATAAATATTCATATATCTTAAATGGTCTGGCCGAACTGTCAAGTTGAAAACCGCGGTTCGAGATTCAACGGGTCCGTGAATCGAACAGGTACCGTGTGGTGGCGGGCATGCACCGCGCGACACGGGACAGAGCCCCGTCACCACACAAGCCACTCATTGCTTGCCGGTCGACGAGTCGGAGGTCGATGAGCCGGGAGAAATTTCTTACAGTCTCAGGCGGGAGTCGCTCGATGTGCCACCGGCGGCTGGAACGTAGCATTGGAGCGTGTAGTCCATCACCATTCGGTCTGCGTTGAAGCGCCAGCCGAGGGTGCGGATGGTGCGCTTCATGCGTTGGATCCACCCGCGGGGCAGGCCGTCGCGATCGCGCTGATAGTACAGAGGGATCACTTCTTCACGCAGAACGCGCATCAGGTCTTCCCCATCGCGCGTGTCGTGAACATCCATCTCGGAGTGAGTTCTGCCGTTTCCTATGGCGAAGCCGTTCAGGCCGTCGTACGCTTCGGCCCACCAACCGTCCAGCACCGAGAGGTTCAAGCCGCCGTTCAAAACGACTTTCTGGCCGCTCGTTCCCGAGGCTTCCAGCGGACGCCGCGGATTGTTCAGCCAGACATCGACACCCTGCGTCAAATGGCGGCCGACGTTGATGTCGTAATCTTCGACGAAGACGAATTTGTCGGCAAACTGCGGGTCGCGCATCAACTGCGCAATCTGCTGCAAGACGCGCTTGCCCGGCTCGTCGAGAGGATGCGCCTTCCCGGCAAACACAAACTGCACCGGACGTTTCGGGTCATTGACCATGCTCACTATTTTTTCAATGTCGGCCAAGAACAGATTAGCGCGCTTGTAGGTAGCAAAGCGGCGAGCAAAGCCGATGGTAAGCGCATCGGGACTGAGCGCGCGTTCGAGTTGCTGCAGCACGCCACGCGGTTCGTCGCGGCGCGCGGCCTGCTTGATGGCGCGGCGGCGCACAAATTCAATCATTCGTGACTTCAGATTGAAATGCGTCTCCCAGAGCTCGCCGTCGTCAACGTTGTCAATGCCTTCCCAGATTTTGGCCTCGCTGCTGCGCAGCTGCCATCCCGTGCCAAGATGACGATCGTAGAGGCGAAACATCTGCGGAGCCAACCAGGTTGGTACATGGACTCCGTTGGTAACGTGTCCAATGGGAACCGCATCCTCCGGTTTGCCCGGGAACAGTCCGGTCCACATGGCGCGAGAAACTTCACCGTGCAGTGAGGAAACCGCATTGGCGCGCCGCGAGAGCTTCAGACCGAGCACGGTCATACAGAAACGTTCGTCGCTGTCCGGATTCTCGCGTCCCAGCGCCATGAAACCTTCCTTGGAAAGACCGAGAGCCTCGCGGAGAGGCCCGAGGTGCTCTTCGATCAGATCGACATCGAAGCGATCATGGCCGGCGGGAACCGGAGTGTGGGTCGTGAAGACTACTTCACGGGCAACGCGCGGCACAGCCGTGTCAAAACTGATACCTTCGTCTTCCATGCGTTGACGAATCGCTTCAAGAACTGCAAACGCGCTGTGTCCTTCGTTGAGGTGAAGAACTCCGGGCGTGATGCCAAGCGCTTTGAGGGCGCGCAGGCCGCCGACGCCGAGAAGCAGTTCCTGATGCACGCGGACGCGGCCGTCGCCTCCGTACAAACGCGAGGTCATCTCACGGTCTTCGGGCGTATTGCCTTCGACGTCGGAGTCGAGGAGAAATAAATCACAACGACCCACTTTCACGCGCCATACTTTTGCGTAGATGGCACCGTGGCGGGTATCGACCTGCACCACCACCGGTCGGCCGTTTTTCCCGATGGCCACTTCCATGGCAAGCTGGCTTACATCGGTCTCGAGGTAGTCCTCGTGCTGCCAGCCGTCGCGATCGAGGCGCTGCCGGAAATATCCCTGGCCATAAAATAGGCCCACGCCGACGAGGGGAATCCCAAGATCGGAGGCGCTTTTGATATGATCGCCGGCCAGAACTCCAAGTCCGCCGGAATACACCGGGAGAGATTCGTGCACGCCGAATTCGGCGGAGAAATAAGCCACGGGACGGGGTCGCAACACTCCCGCGTGGCGCGCGCCCCAAGTCCGCTCCGCATCTTCGTACTCGCGGAGGCGGCGATAGGCGTAGTTGATCCGGCTGTGGAGGACGAGTTCCGCTGCGCGGGCCTGGAGTTTGGCGAGAGGATACTCGTTGAGCAGCGAGACGGGACTGTGATTGAGCTGACTCCAGCGCAGAGGATCGAGATCGCGGAACAAGCTGGCAGAATCGTAATCCCAGCTCCACCACAGGTTGCGAGCGAGCGCCCAGAGCCGCTCCTGGGCAGGCGCGATGAAACGATCGAGGGTGCGGGCTTCGCTCACCACGGGCGCAACCCGGTTCGCAGCCTCCGTGAGCAGACGAATCTCAGTTTCCGGGAAGACCCGCGCCTCCAAGGTTTGAACCACCAGAACACCTTGCAGCACACCTCGATCAATGAGGGGAACTCCGAGGAACGATTGATAATCATCCTCGCCGGCTTCGCTGAAATACTTAAAGCGAGGATGATTTTTTACGTGTTCAACGGCCACCGGGCGGACCTGTTCCGCGACCAGGCCGGCGAGTCCTTCATTGACGGCCATGCGAAGCTTGCCGACGCACTCGGGGCGAAGCCCGAGCGTCGCTGCCAGCACGAGATTGGCGCGGTCGGGCTCAAGCAAGTAGGCGGAGCAAACATCGGTACCAAACCGTCTGGCAATCAAGGCAACCACGTTCATCAGGGTCTCGGCCGGCTTGCCGGGCTCCGCCGCCAGGTTCGCAATTTCGTCCCACGTCAGCACGTAACTGGCGTCGAGAGAGCAGGTAGCATGGTCTTGGTCCTGCATCGGCTCGTTCGGTTGGTCCAATCTTGTCTCCATTTGCTTAGATTCCTTGGGTCTTCCAACCGGTACAACCAATAACGAGCAAACACCTACAAGGTCGGAAAAAACATCCCACAGATCATTCTATCGGGCGAAAACGGAACCACCCTACACTAGCTGCAGGATTGTTGATTACCACGGTGCCTACCGGATGGCTCAATTGCTGTTCTGGCCCTTCACTATTCCGATAGGTAACCGAACTAAAGACTCTAGTATCTGGTTGGTACTGAGTCCAATTCGAATTGTTTATGGTTCGCATTAGCGCAGCGATGACATCCCGTGACCGGGGTGCGGCGCATCCGTGGCATCTGTAGAGATTTGTCAACAATCAGAACTTTTTCGCCTCAGTCTTGTTCTTACAAGTGGGGTGATTTATGGCGAAGATCATTGAATTCTTCATACCTGGCAGCTTCAGAACAAAGGCAACGAAGTGGATACCGCCGGAAGAATATGGGAAGGTGATTCCGTTCGGCTTGCCACAAAAGAAGTCCGCTTGACCCTGATTTTCTGGATGCACGGGGCGGGCGGCTCCCGCGGCCGGCCGAGCGAAACTAGCGTGACTCAATCTTGCCGCCGGGGTCGTGAGTGAAATGAGGATTTTTCGCCAACGGTCAAAACTTCGGGCATCTGGCGCTCATGTGGCCTCTCGGTGTCTAAATGGGGTATGGACAAACGAGTGCCGGGGGTGTCCGAAAATGCCTGGCACGAAGGCTATCTATCGCGGCTATACCTTCCACGCAGGTCACGCTTCGCAGCCGTACCGCCCTTTCGCCTCGCCTACACAATAGTCCTGTCCTCTCTGCTACTGCCTAGCTTCCTCATTTTTGTCTACTCATGGGGGTGGGACCGACGATCTATTGGGATTCAAGTCTCGGTGCTGAGGCAGGGTTCGAATGTCGATTACTCCACCCCTCCTATGCTTGTTCGGATCGACGGCGATAGTCGCCCCCCGCGCCTGTATTTAAATTCCACACCCGTTGCGTGGGGTCAATTGGCCAACTCTTTGAGAGACCAACTCAAGCTCCGGCCAGACCGGGTTGTTTATGTCGAAGCGGATGAGCATATTTCGTGGGCAGACGTAATAAACGCAGTGGACATAATCCGGGGCACAAATGCAAACGTTGTCCTCCTTACAACGAAAATAGTGAGGGTTCCTGCTCGGTAACAATCCACCTGTCGTGCAACAAATCTGATTCTTGTTGTAATCCGGCGATTACACTAATTGACCCGGTTCTGAGTGATTTTCCATTATTGCTAGCGCACAGTCGGCTTCGTTTGCTTTCTTCGATTCATCCACTCGACGAGATGCAACATCAGGACGAAAGCGACAAACCAAGCGCCAGCCATCCCCAGCGTGCTCAGGTAAGCAATGACCGACTGTCTCGAACTCGTCACGCTATCGGCGAGTTGCCATACTCCGCCAATCACACAGGCGAGAAAGAACAACCGAAAGATGACTGTCACGCGCCGCGTGTAGGGCGCAGGCCTGAGCATCCAGAATTTGATGAAACGGTTGTAGTCAATGCTCGCCCAGACGAACGCCGCGATGGCAAACACCTCGAAGCCTATGCTCATTTCAAGGTTCATTCTTCCAAGTGTGGGATGACTCATATCGGTAATAGCGCCTGCACCCCATAAAGCTATCACGCTCATTTCAACTGCCGTAATCAGCGTTTACACTCAGAACCCAATTGCTGGTGAGACAGCCATATTTCAACGCGAAGGAAAAGCGGTCTACTTTCCGTGGCCTGTTTTCAGCACGCGACCGTCGCTTTGGCGAATGTCCGCCATAGCTACCCCACCCACACACTGGACACCCTTAAACGAGCGGCCTTTCCCGCAGTAGAGCGTTCCGCCGACGTGCCAGATGCCGCCAGACAATGAAGCCTCGAAGGGTTTCTCAGCCTCTATTTTTTTCTTTCCATACACGTGAGCAAGTACCTTTTCGGCGAGTTTCACAGCCGTAGCTGCGTCGGGGAGGCGGACTGCGTAGATTGACCCAGAGCGGACTGGGCCACAATTGCAAGCACTGTCACGACAACTGTCGTTTTCATGTAAGCATTTTACTGCCGACACAGGTTATTGTTGTAATCAGCGATTTCACTAACTGAGAATGGTTGGTGAAAACGGGGACTCTTCACCATTTTCTCCTTCCTTTTGCCAGCAGGAAGCCTCCACGTCGTGCCCACCTTTGCAGCAGCAGGTGGGTGGGAAAGTACACGATCAGCGGGACCACGACTAGGTATCCCAGCAGGTAAAGCAGGCCGGGCATAGCGTGTTGCTCGCGGAAGAAGGGGCCCCGAGCCCAGTTCACGTCGAACTGCGGACGCCAGAAATAATTGACGGGAACCACCACCCAGGCGGTCAGCGTCTGGTAGCGCCATCCTCGGGGGTCGTAACCCAAACGCCAGATGGCCCACAGCAGCAGCGGAGGAGTGGCCACGTGAAACAAGCTGAGCAGGCGAATGAATAAAGGTACGTTGGGATCGAACATGTATTCC
>DATFVD010000408.1:0-15386 GCA_035260505.1 Terriglobales bacterium | reverse complement strand
AGAAGACATCAACGCCGGGCTGATGAAAGCCGATGGCACGGAAAATCCGTTCCTGATCTGGCGCGAACTGGGTGCGCTCATGACAGAGAACTGCACCGTCATCCGCTACAACAAAAAGATTCAAGCCGCTGATGGCAAGCTGGTCGACATGCTGCATCGCTTCCAGAAGATCAACCTGAGCGACCGCTCGCAGTGGGCAAACACGACCATTGCCTTCGCCCGGCAGCTATACAATATGCTGCAGCTAGCGCGAGTCATCGCGCAGGGAGCGGCTATGCGCGACGAGTCGCGCGGCTCGCACTACAAGCCGGATTTCCCCGATCGCGACGATAAGAACTGGATGAAGACAACGAAGGCAACATTCGCGCCCGATCTGGACGAGCCGAAGTTCGAGTTCGAGCCGGTGGATGCGAGTCTGATTCAGCCGCGGCCGAGGAAGTACTGAAGTGGCAATGCCTACGTAGGGGTGGACGCATTCGTCCGCCCCCGCGGAGCGAAGCTCCGCGGCGTTCGCATAATCTGTGAAATTGGCGAGCTGCGCTGCCCGGACGAATGCGTCCGGGCCTACGCGTGCTAGGGAGCTGCAGGTAAAAGTTCAATGGTTAATACAAAAACCGTCCTCATAAAAATCAAACGGCAACTCACCCCCAACGCAAAGCCGTTGTGGGAAGAGTTCGAGATTGCTTACAAGCCGAACATGAACGTCACTTCGGCGCTAATGGAGATCGCGGCCAACCCCGTCACCCGCGGTGGCAAGCAGACGACGCCCATTACTTACGACTCGAATTGTCTCGAAGAAATCTGCGGCTCTTGCGCCATGCTGATCAACGGACGCGCCCGCATGGCTTGCTCCGCGCTGCTCGACCAACTCGACAAACCGATCAAACTCGAGCCGTTTTCGAAGTTTCCCGTGGTGCGCGATCTCGCGGTCGATCGCAGCGTGCTCTTTGAAAACCTCAAGAAGGTCAAAGCCTGGGTGCCGGTCGATGGCAGCTACGACCTCGGCCCGGGGCCGCGCGTCACCATGGAAGCGCAGGAACAATCTTATCCACTATCGAGTTGCATCTCGTGCTGCTGCTGCATGGAAGCCTGTCCGCAGTTCAATGAGGACACCGGATTCGTCGGTGCCGCGGCCATCTCGCAGGTGCGCCTGTTCAACACACATCCCACCGGCCAGGCCCTGAAGCGCGAGCGGTTGACGGCACTTATGGGCGACGGCGGCATTCAGGAATGTGGCTACGCTCAGAACTGTGTTGAGATTTGTCCGAAGGATATTCCGCTGACCACGTCGATCTCCGAAGTCGGCGGCCAAGTGATGAAGCAGGCGATTGGCGACCTGTTGCGG
Source organism: Terriglobales bacterium (assembly GCA_035260505.1). Lineage (GTDB taxonomy): Bacteria > Acidobacteriota > Terriglobia > Terriglobales > Acidobacteriaceae > Acidiflorens. Next base: position 14,041 of record DATFVD010000408.1, on the reverse strand, counting down.
AAGTGACGGTGCTTAGCGGGACGGTCGATTTCTTCTGTAGAGACGGGGCTTGCCCCGTTTCCGCTCGCACCATCTTCGGACACGCCACCAGTAAGACGCGGCAAGACGCGTCTCCGCGGGAAGGCGGAGCCCTCAGAGGCTCGGGATCGCCATAATTTGGCAGTTCCAGGAATTCGCTTTTTCCACGCTGGCCCTCGAAATCAATAGATTACGATCGGGTAACCACCCCTAACTCCCTTAAGTAAGCGGGCTTAACCGGAATTCCTTCACAGAGTTGTTCATCACTGGTTTACAATTCAGCAACTCTTGGGGAATTGGCACTTTCCACGGACCCGGAGTTTTCAGACGTAATCGCGATGACACGAAGATTCACGATGCAAAGTTTAACAACGCGAAGATTGAAAAGCTCCAAACCGCCGCGCGCCCTGGTGGCTGCGCTGATCATGCTTGCAACCTTCGTTGCGATCGCGGCGCCCGGAACCGCCTTCGGGCTACGCCGGGTCGACCGTCGCCACCGGATCCTGCGTCACCTCCGCGGCATCCTCTGGAATCCGATGTTCCGTCCGTCGCGCGATTCCCTGATCCGGCAAAACGCAGAAATCGACCGCAGCGATCTGCCCCGCATTCAGGACGACGCCGAACTCGAAGCGCTCAAGGCCTCTGGTGCACTGGTACCCATTGAGGAGAGCGAGTCGCTGAAGATTGAACGCGGCCTTGATCCTTCTCGTCGCTATTGCCGTCCCTGGACGCGCGATTTTCTCGAGGACCTTTCCGAAGCCTACTACCGCCAGTTCCACGCCCAGATCCAGGTCAATTCGGCCGTCCGGACCGTCAAGGGACAGAAGAGATTGCGACGTCACAACCGCAATGCCGCTCCAGCAGAAGGCGACACCGCATCTTCTCATCTTGCCGGCCTCACTGTCGATCTCCAGCGCCGAGGCCTGACGAAAGAAGAGATTCGTTTTGTCGAACGCTACTTGTTCTATTTGAACGCGCTCGGTCTGGTCGAGCCCGAAGAAGAGCGCCGCCACTGGTGTTTTCACGTGATGGTCTCCGACCGCTACCATGACTGGCGCCAGACGCAGACGATTTTCCCGCGTCCGCCGGCAGAAGAACCTGTCACCGCGCCCGCCGTTGCCACTGCTGCTGCGATGGCCGCCGCCAACTGAGCCTCCATCTACACTCTGCCTCCGCTACACTTTCCAGAGAATGATCATCCTGATGGCGGGCTTTCCCGGAACCGGTAAAACATCGCTCGCTCGCGAACTGGTCCGCCGCACCGAAGGTGCGCTCCTCAGCAAAGACGAGATCCGGGCCGCCCTGTTCTTGCCGGAAGATATCGAATATTCCGTCAAGCAAGACGACTTCGTGATGGATGTGATGCTCCAAGCAGCCGGCTTCCTGCTGCAAACTGACCCCACGCGCAAAATCTTTCTCGACGGCCGCACCTTCTCCCGCCGCTACCAGATCGACCGCGTTCTCAAATTCGCCGGTGAACTGGCACAGCCCTGGACGATCATCGAGTGCACCTGTTCCGAGGAATCCGCCCGCCGGCGTCTCGAGCTCGAACCCGATCCCTCGCATCCCGCACACAACCGCACGTTCGCACTTTACCTCGAAGTGAAAGCCCGCTTCGAATCGATCACTTATCCCAAAACCACAGTCTCCACGGAACAATCGCTGGAGCGGTGCATCGAGCAAGCGCTCGCCGCCGTGCATCCAACATGATTCGGTGGAGCGACGGGTGCCCTCGCCCTCGCGCCTGCAACACCATCGCCGCCGGACGGGGACGCCCGGCTCTCCACTGGCAAGCACATCGTATAGAATTCTTGCTCGTCATGAATAAGCGAATCCTTGCCGTCGCACTCTCAATCGCATTTACCCTTCCCGTCCACGCGCAGAACACCGTCAGCGAGAAGGCCCGCGAGATCCACAATTCCGCCATCGTCGTTGACACGCACGCCGATACCCCGCAGCGCTTCCTCGACGAAAACTTCGACATCGGATCGACCGATCCCAAAGATCAGGGCCACATCAGCCTCGACAAAGCCAGGGCCGGAAACCTCGGGGCGGAGTTCTTTTCCATCTGGGTCGAGCCGGAAACCAATCAGGGCCACTTCGCCCGCCATACACTCGATCTCATCGATTCGGTCTATGAGCAGGCTGCCCGCCATCCCGACCGCATGATGATGGCCTTCAGTGTTGACGACATCGAGCGCGCTCACCGCGACCACAAACTCGCCGCGCTTCTCGGGATTGAAGGTGGACACTCCATCGAAAACGACGTCCGCCTGCTGCGGGATTTCTACCGCCTCGGCGTCCGCTACATGACCCTGAGCTGGTCGAACACCAATGAGTGGGCCGACTCTTCCGGCGACATCAGCAATCCCAAAATCGAGCGCCACAACGGCCTCACCGACGGGGGCAAGCAGATCGTGCTTGAGATGAACCGGCTCGGCATGCTGGTCGATATCTCTCACGTCGCTGACAAGACGTTCTATGACACGATCGCCGTCACTAAAGCGCCGGTCATCGCCTCGCACTCTTCCGCGCGCGCGCTCACGAATCATCCCCGCAACATGACCGATGACATGCTGCGCGCCGTCGCCAAAAACGGCGGCGTCGTCCAGGTAAATTTCTACAATGCTTTTATTGATGAGAATTATCGCAAGGCCGCAGAAGCACAAGTCAAAGACCGCGATGCCGCCGTCAAGGCTTATACCGACAAACTCAAAGCGGAGGGAAAGTCCGTCACCTATCTTGACGCGGATCGGATCGAACGCGAGTGGGCCGCCAAAATCCCGCGCCCTCCGTTGAGCTCACTCATCGATCACATCGACCATATCGCGAAAGTCGCAGGCATCGACCACGTCGGCCTGGGCTCGGATTTTGACGGCGTAAGCGGCGCGACCCCCCAAGGCATTGACTCCGCCGCCGACCTGCCAAAGATCACACAAGCCCTGCTCGATCGCGGCTACAGCGCCAACGATATTCGGAAGATTCTGGGCGGCAACCTGCTCCGCGTCTTCCGCGAGGCCGAGCGAGTGAGCCGCGAAATGCGGGCCATGAAATAGAAATGACAATGGAGTTACGGGCGCCTCGCCCGTCCACGTAGTGCGCCTGTTAACAGCATCGCGGTCGGGCGGGGACGCCCGGCTCTCCACCAGCAACCCTGGATCGACTGTCGTACAATTAAAACTTGCGAAAACACCTACAGGAGCATCCATGCGCACTCTACTGCATACGCTCGTCCTGATAATCTCCACTTCCCTGCTCGGCGCCGCACAGGCAGCCTCAACCACACCGCCAGTGGCAATGCCAAAGCCGCCCGTTCGCAAGCCCGCCAGTTCCTCTCCCGCTGCCGCCGCGGAGCCCACCGCCATCATCCACACCACAGCTGGCGACCTCCATTGTGCGCTGTTTCCGAAGGTCGCCCCGATTGGAGTCGATAATTTCATCGGCCTGGCCGCTGGCACCAAGGACTGGACCAGCCCCGTCTCTCACGCCAAGAAGCACGGCGTTCCGCTTTACGATGGCACCATCTTCCACCGCGTGATCCCCAGTTTCATGATTCAGGGTGGAGATCCCGCCGGTACCGGTGCGGGCGATCCTGGCTACAGATTCAAGAATGAGACTTCGCCGACCCTGACTTTCGATCGTCCCGGGCGTCTCGCCTATGCCAATGCCGGACCCAACACCAACGGCTCGCAGTTTTTCGTCACCGAAGTTGCCTACCCCAGCCTGAACGGCGGTTACACCATTTTCGGCCAGTGTGATGACGCCGCCGTAGAACTGGTAAAGAAAATCGCGCGCATGGCTACGGACGGAGAGCGTCCGCTCCGTCCCATCAAGATCACGCATGTAGAGATCCATCGCAGTGGAGCGTCCGCCACCAGGCCAGCGGTCCCTAAACCATCACCGGCCGTGAAGAAACCGATGTAGTACGAAATATTGATAGAGACGCGGCTTGACGCGACTGAAACGAGGCAAGCCTCGTCTCTACGGCAAGAGAAGAAAGATCAATTTAGAAGTTCGAGGAGACTATGACCCGCACACCCGGAACCTATGCCGTGCTTGAAACCAGCGAAGGCAACATCGTTTGCCGTCTGTTTGAAAAGGATGCTCCCAAGACCGTTGCGAATTTTGTCGACCTTGCCGAGGGCAAGCGCGAATGGAAGCACCCCTCCACCGGCAAGAAATCGAACGATCCTCTTTATCACGGAACGATTTTTCATCGCGTGATTCCCGACTTCATGATTCAGGGCGGAGACCCGCAAGGCACCGGCATGGGCGGCCCCGGCTACCAGTTTGAAGACGAGACCAAGGGTTCTCCGCATAAGTTCGATAAGTCCGGAAAGCTGGCCATGGCCAACTCCGGCCCCAATACTAACGGATCGCAGTTCTTCATTACTGTCGGCAACACCGACTGGCTCACCGGCAAGCACACAATTTTCGGCGAAGTGGTCGAGGGGTACGAAGTAGTGGAGAAAATCTCGAAAGCGGCGCGCAATCGTCAAGATCGTCCGAACAAAGACGTCATAGTGAAGTCAGTAAAGATCGAGCGCTAGTGCGCCTCAGCGGAGCGACGCGTGTCCTCGCTCGTCCCAGGCGCAGTCGCAGGACTGGGTGGCTCGCTCATTGTGCATTTTGCGATGTGTGGGACACCACAATGCTGAAACGAGAAACCACCGTTATGCCGACAACAAAAGCGGCTTCCCCGAAACGACGCCCGTCCGCAAAAAGCGACGACGGCTCAAAAGACGTCGACAAATATCTGGCAGCCGTCTCCGAACCCGCCCGCAGCACCTTGAACACAATTCGCGCCACCATTCGCTCCGCCGTACCAGCGGAGGCCACGGAGGGCATCAGCTACGGGATTCCCGTGTTTAAGTACAAAGGAGCGCTGGTGTGGTTCGCCGCGTTTTCAAAGCACTGCAGTTTCTTCCCCGGAAGTCTCGCCGTGATCGCAGCGTTTAAAAACGAACTCAAGGACTACCAAACATCCAAAGGCACCATCCGCTTCCCCGTGGACAAACCTTTGTCGGCCACGCTTGTGAGAAAACTGGTGAAGGCGCGGATCGCAGAGAACGAACGCAGGAAAAGGCGATGATCGGGTAGCGCTCACGAACAATGCAACTCGAAGGCGGAGCTTCCCTTTCCGATCCCTCAATATTCTTTATAATGAAAAGTTCCTTCCCAGCTTCCGGAGGCAAGTGTAATGGCGTCGTTCAACGGAGTTCCCGTCCCATCGAACGGGCAGAAGATCGAATACAGCAACGGCAAGTACCGCGTTCCCGATCATCCGATCATCCCCTTCATTGAAGGAGACGGAACCGGCCGCGATATCTGGAAAGCTTCCGTCCGCGTCTTCGACGCCGCCGTCGAAAAGGCCTACCAGGGTAAACGCTCGGTCGTGTGGTACGAGGTCTTCGCCGGCGAGAAAGCAAAGGCTCGCTTTCAGAACTGGCTCCCCGACGACACCATCAGTGCCATCCGCGAATTTCGCGTGGCCATCAAAGGTCCGTTGACCACGCCCGTCGGAGGCGGCATCCGCTCGCTCAACGTCGCGCTGCGCCAGATCCTCGACCTCTACTCCTGCGTGCGCCCGGTGAAGTACTACGCCGGAGTGCCGTCACCCGTGAAGCATCCCGAGCGTATGAACATTGTCATCTTCCGCGAAAACACCGAAGACGTTTATATCGGAATCGAATGGGAAGAAGGCACGGCGGACGCGAAGCGCCTGATTGAATTCCTCAACAAGGACATGTTGAAGGGCGGCAAGAAACAAATCCGCCTCGATTCCGGCGTCGGCATCAAGCCCATGTCCGTGACCGGTACTAAACGTCTCGTACGCATGGCCATCCAGCATGCGATCGACAACAAGCGCAAGACGGTGACACTCGTTCACAAAGGCAATATCCAGAAGTTCACAGAAGGCGCATTCCGCAAGTGGGGATACGAACTTGCCACCGCAGAATTCCGCGACCAGGTCGTCACTGAGCGCGAGAGCTGGATCATTGACAACAAGGACAAGAATCTCAATCTCACCGCCGAGCAGAACGCGAACCTTATCGAGCCCGGCCTCGAGTTCGCCACCGACGATTTCCGCCGCGACCTCTACAAAGAAGTAAAGGATTGCCTCGATTCCATCTACGCCACGCACGGCAAAGGGGCATGGAAGAAAAAGCTGATGATCAACGACCGCATCGCCGACTCTATTTTCCAGCAGGTGGTGACGCGCGCCGATGAGTACAGTGTTCTGGCCACACCCAACCTGAACGGCGACTACATTTCGGATGCCTGCGCAGCGCAAGTAGGAGGCCTGGGCATCGCTCCCGGAGCGAACATCGGCGACGGCTACGCCATCTTCGAAGCCACCCACGGCACCGCTCCCAAGTATGCCGACAAAGACGTCATCAATCCCGGCTCCGTTATTCTCTCTGGCGTCATGATGTTCCGCCATCTTGGATGGACCGAGGCCGCCGATCTGATCGAGCAGAGCCTGGAGCGCACCATCGAGCAGAAAAAAGTAACCTACGATTTCGAGCGCCTGATGGAAGGCGCCACCAAAGTCAAAACCAGCGAGTTCGCCACGTGCATGATAGACAATATGAGCGTCGCGGTGGCCGCGGACTGAGTGTGTGGAGCGACGGGCGTCCTCGCCTGTCCTGAGGCGCGCTGTGGACGGGCGAGGCCGCCCGTCGCTCCATTAACAATGTGAGATTAGTTGCATCGAGAAAGGAAATTCATGCGTCATAAAGTAACGATCGTCGGCTCTGGAAACGTAGGCGCCACCGCCGCTCACTGGATCGCCTCCAAAGAACTCGCCGACGTCGTCCTCATCGACATCGTGGAAGGCGTCCCGCAGGGAAAGGGTCTCGACCTGCTCGAAGCCATGCCGATCGAGAAGCGCGATTCCAACATCATCGGCACGAACGACTACGCCGACACCGCCAACTCCGACATCGTCGTCATCACCGCTGGAATTCCGCGCAAGCCCGGCATGAGCCGCGACGATCTTCTGAATACTAACCACAAAATCATGAACGACGTAGTCGGCAAGATCGTGCACCACTCGCCGAACTGCATCCTCATCATCGTCTCCAATCCGCTCGACGCCATGGCACAGGCCGCCTACAAGATGAGCGGCTTCCCGCGCGAGCGCGTCATCGGGATGGCCGGCGTACTGGACTCCGCCCGCTTCCGCACTTTTATCGCCCAGGAACTCAAAGTCAGTGTCGAGAACGTTAACGCCTTCGTTCTCGGCGGACACGGCGACACCATGGTCCCGCTTCCCCGCTATTCCACCGTAGCCGGTATTCCCATCACCGAACTCATGGACAAAGCCACGCTCGATCGCATAGTCCAGCGCACCCGCGACGGCGGCGCCGAGATCGTCAAACATCTCAAGACCGGCTCGGCGTATTATGCCCCGTCGGCCGCTGCCACGGAGATGGTCGAGGCCATCCTCAAAGACAAGAAAAAAATTCTCCCGTGCGCCGCTTATCTCAACGGAGAGTACGGCATCCATGGGCTATTCGTCGGCGTGCCGGTAAAGCTCGGAGCTAAGGGGATCGAGCAGATCATCGAGATCAAACTCACCGCGGAAGAAAAAGCGGCCCTCGACAAGAGCGTAGCAGCCGTGAAGGAACTCATAGCGGTGATCAACGTCTAGGCGCCTTAGATGGTCTTGGCGGGGCAAAGCCCCGTCACCACACCACCTTTGTCTGATTTCCCTTTCGTCGTTGCCCCAGGCTCGCTATAGTGTCTGAGGCCAGCACACGATGGACTTCGATCAGCTTGAAATTTTCCTGGAAGTGGCGCGCCTCTCCAGCTTCTCCCGCGCAGCGGAGAAGCGTTTCCGCACCCAGCCCGCCATTTCATCCCAGATTCGGGCGCTCGAAGAAGAAGTAGGCGCTCGTCTGCTCGACCGCTCCGGAGGTCGCGTCTCGCTAACTGCCTCCGGCAAATTGTTTTTTAAATACGCCGAGGAGACGCTGGAGCGCCGCAAGACCATCCTCACCGAGATTGCCGAGACCGAGCGCGTGCCTCGCGGCGAAATTGTTGTTGGCGCCAATGAAGGCACCTGCCTGCACATCCTTCCCGAGGTATTCGCGCAGTTCAAGCGCGACTATCCGAAGGTTGCCGTGAGCATCAAGCGCTCTGACTACGCCACGATTCTCGAGTCGGTCATCGAGAACATAGTGGACTTCGGGGTGGTCTCTCTGCCCGTGACCGACAACCGGCTCGAGGCGCAGATGATTCATCGCGATGAACTCGTCGTGATCACCGCCCCACAGCACCCGCTCGCGGCGAAGAAGAGCGTCACCGTGGCTGAGGTGTCGATTTATCCGCTGGTCGTGCCTAAACTTGGCCATACTCGCGACGCTCTCGATGCGCTGTTCTATGATCATCACTTGAAGCCGAACCTGGCGATGGAACTCGATTCGAGCGAACTGCTGAAGCGCTTTGTGGCAGCCGATGTCGGCGTTGGATTTATTGCCCGCTCCAATATCGAGGAAGACATCCTCGCCAAGGCGCTGGTCGCAATCAAGTTCTCCGACGCGCAGATCCGCCGCGATCTCGCCATCGTATTCCGCAAAGACAAATCGCTCAGCCGCGCCGCCAAAGCGTTCATGGATATCGCGGTCAAGCAAAAGAATTTTTCCATAACCGAGGCGGGGAAGCGAGCCAAATGATCAGGGTTGCGGGTTTCTTCCTCTTCCTGCTGCTCTCAGCCGCCGCTGCCCAGAAGCCACCAAGCCGCGGCAAGGTTTTTGCAGTCGATGCCAACAAGCTCATCGCGCTGAAAGTCACGGGCACGGCCCGTTATACCGACAAAGAAATTCTTGCCGCGAGCGGTCTGCGGATCGGCCAGAGCGCCGCCGACGGCGATTTCAAGGAAGCGGCCCAGCGCCTGGGCGATTCCGGTTTGTTCACTGATGTGTCGTATTCGTATTCATCCTCCGGCGGCGGGACGAGGCTGGAATTGCAACTCTCAGACGTCGAGAAAGGCAAGCTGGTTCCGGCAACTTTCGAAAATTTTGCCTGGTTTACGGACGCGGAACTCTTCGCGGAGTTACAGCGCCGAGTTCCTCTTTTCAAACGAGAGGTGCCACTTGCCGGAACTCTCCCCGATAGAGTCCAGGAGGCGCTCCAGGCGATCCTCGACCAGAAGCAGATTCCCGCGCGTGTGGACTATCTTCGGGAAAGCCCCGAGGAGGGAGGGAAGCTGATTGGCGTCTCCTACTCGGTCGAATCCCTGGAGATTCGGATCCGCAACGTCGAATTTCCCGGCGCTCCGCCGGACTTGCTGCCGGGGCTGCGCGCCGCATCTCGCAGACTCACTGGAGCACCATACGTCCGAACAAGTCTGGCCAAAGTCGCAGAGGTTGATTTTCTCCCGGTCTGCCTCAAGGGCGGGTATCTCAAGGCGTCTTTTGCCATGGCAGAGGCGCGCGTTGCGTCGCAAGCGAACGGCGAAGTCGATGTGGACGCTATCGTTCCGGTAACACCGGGCAAAGTGTATTCGACCTCGGGTGTTGACTGGAAAGGTAATTCGGCAATCACCCTGGCCGAGCTCGCGCCTCTCCTCCATCTGCCAACCGGACAGCCCGCCGATGCCGTGCGCCTTCTCCGCGACGTCGAGAACGTTGGCAAACTTTACCGCAGCCACGGTTACATGACAGTTCAGATCAAGCCAGACGCTCACCTTGACGACGAAAAGAGCACCGTACACTACGATCTGAACATTGTCGAAGGCGACCTCTACAAGATGGGCGAGTTGGAGGTCCTGGGACTCGACACGCAGGCCACAGCTCGTATGCAGGCAGCTTGGACTCTCCGCGAAGGTCAGCCCTACAATGCGGACTACCCCAACAAGTTTGTCGACGATACCGGGCAACTCCTTCCCCGCGGCGTGCGCTGGGCCGTCAGTATCCATGAAACACCGGAGGCGAAGGACAAGACCGTGGCCGTGGAGATCCGTTTCAAGCAGCAGTAGGCCTGACAACAGCGGGTGTAAAAAAACAAACTATTTTTGTAACCCGAACGGTACATGGGAATCTCTATACATCATGATGGTGACATCATGGAGTGCGCACTTTTTGCAATATCAATCCGTTTCACCAGGAGATGAAAGCAGAATGAGAGTGAATGGAAAGGTTCAAGGAAGCGTCAATCGAATTGCGACTGCGGTTCTCGGGCTGCAAATGTTGATCGGCTTGATATCGGTTCCAGCGCTGGCAGCCGGTAAGAGCGAGACCCTTACCGGCGAAGTGAGCGACGCCATGTGCGGGGCAAAACACGAAATGCAGGGCAAGGCCGCGGATTGCACACGCGCCTGCATGAAACATGGATCGAAGTACGCCCTCGTGGTCGGGGACAAAGTCTACACGCTGGAAACCTCGGATAAGGCGGCGCTTGATAAGCTGAACGATCTAGCAGGAGCAAAGGCAAAAGTAACAGGAGAAGTGGACGGCACCACGATCGCCGTGAAGTCGGTGGCTGCAGGATCGTAAAGCCAGTAGTGGAGTGACGGGCGCCTCGCCGTCCGGCACAATAGTGGCCGGGCGAGTACGCCCGGTTCTCCATCGCATTACAAGTCAAATAAAAAACCAGCGGTCTGTCCGCCGGTTTTTCCTGTCCGCGAATCGCCGGAGCTAATTCTGGTCGGGCTTATCCTCGCGACGCTTCAGCGTCGGGCGATCATCGTCGCTCTTATCCGAGCCACTGGATGTCTTATCGCCGCTGGAAGTCCGGCGCAGGCTGGGACGGCTCCCATCCTTCTCCTCGATAACCTTGTGCCGGTTCTCGATGGTCGCAAGCCGCGATTTCACGTCGTCAAACTCCGAGGTTGAAACGACGTACTGGGCGCGCGCCGGGAGAATGGTTGCGATCTCCTGTTGCGACTTCTCAATGCGGTCGGGCGTCTGCGGATGCGAAGCGAAGGCCTTGGCAAGTGTGCCCGGCTTCTTCTTCTCTTTCGCCTGAATCTTTTCAAAGAAGCTGATGAACGCCTGAGGATCGTATCCCGTCTTATACATGTATTGCAGGCCGAGATAGTCTGCTTCCGCTTCGAAACTGCGCTGGAACTTCATGAACGTGAGCGGCAAGCCCAGGCCGGCTGCTTCGTAGATTCCGTAGCCAATGCCGCCTCCAACGAAGATCAGCGGAATCGTGCCGATGTTCGCCCACTGCGCGCGCGTCATCTGACGAGTCATGTGGCGGGCGGCAACGTGCGCAATCTCATGCGCCATCACGCCGGCCATCTCGGCCTCTTCGTCCGCCGCCAGAATCAGACCGGAATTCACGTAGAAAAATCCGCCCGGAAGCGCGAACGCATTCACTTCGTCCGAGTCGATGACTTTGATAGTAAACGGGACCTGCGCGTCGGAATTGCGCACCAGATTCTGCCCGATGCGGTTGACGTACTCGTTAACCACCGGGTCCTGTACCAACTTCACGCCTTGCTCGACCTGCATCGCGTATTGCTTGCCCATCCTGATTTCGCTTTCGAGCGAGTACCAGTTGCCCATACCGCGCCCGCCAACCTTGCGGTTGCCAATTGCGTCCACATCGGCCTTACTGCCGTCGTGCTTAACCCGGCTGTCGTCAGGTTCCTGGATGGGAGGCCGCCCACTAGGCGCCGATTCGGTGCCGCTCGAAGTGGAATCTGGCGTCGGCGCGGGATCCTGTGGCGGAGTCGGCGTTGAGCCAGTCGCCGGCGCTGTCTGATCTTTGGTCTGATCTTTGGATGGCACTTGAGATGGCGCCTGCGGCTGGGTCACTTGCGGCTGTGCGTTTGGAGTCTGGGAAGTTTGATCCTGCGCCAGCGCCGGCAGTGCCGCCAGCGCCAGTAAACTCAAGGAAATCAGCGATTTACGGAACGGCATGTGAATACCCCGTGGAAACCCGGTCGGCTGAGAAGATTATACCCCGATAGCAAGTCGGAATCGACGGAGTCTTCCATGTAGTTTGACGCAAGCTCGAGCCGTAAAGTTATCCATTATTTTCACCGATACGCCGCCAGACGCTCTTTTCACACACCTCTGCAAGCTTGCTTTCCGTTTCCCCGCGCGCCGGTGTACCATGGCGCGATTTTAGAAAGCGCTCTTGGAGAAGTTAGTTAGAAAGGAAGCCGTGCATGTTGAACCGTCGTAGTTTTCTATCCTCATCTTTCGCTTCGTCTTTAGCCGTAGGCGCTGGCTTGGCCTGGCGCGGAAATCTATGGGCACAGCTCGAGTCGCTCCCGTCGAAACTACCCGAGCGCTCCCTCTTCGACCAGAACGAAGACGCCTACTGGCATGAACTGCGCAAACAGTTCCTGATTCCTCCGGACGAGATCTACCTGAATAACGGAACGGTAGGATCGAGTCCCGCGCCCGTGCTCCGCGCCGTGTTCGAAGGCTATGAGGCATCCGAGAAGCTCAACGAAGAGGATCCCGAAGACTATCCCATCTGGGGATACGCCGCATGGAACCAGTTTCGCGATCCCCTGGCTGCGTTTGTAGGCTGTAACCGCGACGAGATTGCCCTTCTCAGAAATGCGACCGAGGCCAACAGTTACATTGCGAACGGCATCGACCTGAAGCCCGGCGACGAGGTGCTCATGACCGACCAGGAGCATCCCGGAGGCGAGAATCCCTGGCAACTCAAGGCGAAGCGCTACGGCATCGTCGTAAAGAGGATCACGCTGCCGAGGCCGATCATAAATCCTACGCAGGTGTTGAATCTCCTCAACTCCTACATGACCTCCCGCACCAAGGTTTTATTCTTCAGCCACATCACCACATTTTCCGGCGTGGTGCTGCCGGCGAAAGAGCTTTGCAAGCTCGCCCGAGACAAGGGAATTATTTCCGCAGTCGACGGCGCGCACGTCCCGGGAATGATGCGCCTGAACCTGCACGACCTGGGCTGCGACATGTATTCCTCAAGCCCGCACAAGTGGCTGCAGGCGCCCAAAGGCTCGGGATTTCTTTACGTCCGCGACGAAATGATCGACCGTATGTGGAACACGATCGCAACCGAAGGCTGGGACGACGTAAAAATCCGCGCCGAACGCTTCCAGCGCATAGGCAGTTCCAACGTCCCCGCCCTGTGGGGACTGCGCGCCTCGATCCAACTGGCCAACGATATAGGAATGGACCGGATCGAACGCCGCCACCGCCAGCTCTGCGACTACATCCTGAACGCCATGGTTCAACGCGGAGCAACATCGTGGACGTCCCCCGACCCCTCGATGCGCTGCGCCATTGCCACGGTGAATGTGCCACCGATCGCCCGCATGGATCTGGAACACTGGATGTGGAAAGAAAAGAAAATTCGCATCCGCGGAGCCGACCCCCACAAGCTGCGCCTGTCCACGCCCTACTACATGACGAAGCAGGACATCGACCGTTTCCTGGATGCATTCGACGAGTACAAAAAGTCGAAGTCGTAACCACCCGTGTGGGGACAGGCTCTGTGGTGACGGGCATCTCGCCGTCCGGGCCGAGCGCACCCGGCCTGGCACACAGCCTGCAAACAAGCCGTGGAAGAGTGCTCCTTCAGGGCCGCGTAAGCCGTGGAGGGTGACAACTTTGAAGAGGGTTCGCTGAGGGCTGATGGCTGACGGCTGAAAGCTGCCCTACGTCCACCGAAACCACCGCAGCGCCAGGATGAACGAAACTCCTCCCCAAACTGCAAGCACCAACAGTCGCCCCGACTGCGAGCCGAGCGACGCGCCTTCGATGATCGTGGCCCGCAACGCGTCGTTGAGCGCGGTTAGCGGAAGCGCTTTGATGAAGGGGTGAGCCACGGCCGGAAATTTCTGGTAGGAAAAGAAGACGCCAGAGAAGATCCACATCGGCATCATTACCAGATTGATAAGGCCGGATACGCTTTCGATTTTCTGCGCGCGGCAAGCGGTTAGCAGACCAACACCCCCAAAGGTTACCGCTCCAACCGATGCCAGCAGGAGGACCGATAGGATCGACCTCCATCCTTGCACTCGCATGTGAAAGACCAGCACGCCGAAGCCTAACAGCAGTCCCACTTCTAT
>DATFVD010000407.1:0-21777 GCA_035260505.1 Terriglobales bacterium | reverse complement strand
GAACCAAACGGACTCGTGTCTCTGCATTCCAATCATCCTGATGCGGCCGAACCAAGAATAGGCCATCTCATCGAAGTTTGGTCGCCCGAGGGTTCGCTCCTTTTTCGAAGCGCGGCTTTGCAAAACCAGCCAATGGGTGGTCCTCCCGGACCGAATGAAGGCCTCCGCGATCCAGCCCCATCCACGACCCGGCTTCCGAACGGCGCCCAAGTCAGGCTAGTCAGCAGTGTCTACCACGTAGAAGACCAGCGCGTCGTTCTGAGAGTTGCCTACAGTGAGGAAGGGCTATGGGGTGAGCTCCGCGAATTCGGAGTGGTGCTTTTACTCGGCTTTCCGATCGCTCTGCTGCTCGCCGGCGTCGGTGGTTATGCTCTCGCGCGAAAAGCACTCGCCCCAATCGATCGTATGGCCATCCAAACGCAGAAAATATCTGCTGAACGGTTGACCGACCGCCTCTCCGTTGAGAATCCCGATGACGAATTGGGTAAGCTCGCAAGCGTTTTTAATGCGATGCTCGCGAGGCTTCAAGCAGCATTCGATCAACTACGACGCTTCACAGCAGATGCCTCCCATGAATTGCGGACACCTCTGACTGCGATTCGAAGTGTGGGGGAGGTAGCCCTCCAAGAGCAGAAGAGTCCTGCAGAGTATCGGGACGTGATCGGCAGTATGTTGGAAGAAGTAGACCGCCTAACGCGCCTTGTGGAAAGCCTACTCACTCTATCGCGTGCCGACGCCGGGCATGTTCAGCTGCAACGTATGGATATGTCTCTTCTTGCTCTCGCAAGAGAAGCCAGTTCGATGGTTGAAGTGCTGGCAGAAGAAAAGGGGCAAAGAATGGAAATCGACGGCGACGCGGGTCTTATCGTCAGCGTAGACCGCCTCGTTCTGCGGCAGGGGATTGTCAACCTGCTGGACAACGCGATTAAGTATTCGCCGAGGAATACGCCCATCCTGGTGCACGTTGGCTTCGGTGCGGCTGGTCAAGCGTCGCTGGACATCACCGATGAAGGACCCGGAATCCCTTCCGAACATCAGCCGTACGTCTTTGATCGATTTTATCGAGTTGATCAAGCACGGACCCGGGAGTGGGGCGGAACAGGCCTGGGGCTTGCGATCACAAGATGGGCCGTTGAAGCGCACGGCGGCGAAATCGACCTAACCAGCAAGCTCGGAACGGGCACCACGTTTCACGTTTCCTTGCCGCTCGCGCGGGATTCGGTTCGCGACACGGCGGTCCCCCAGTGAGAAAGATTTGGGGAATCCTCGCTGGGCTTATTGCCGTGTTAGGAGTGAGTTGGTTGTTGTTGCACCGGAAGAACGAAAGCCAGAGTGTTTCTGTCGCGCCACCCGAAAACCCCGCTCCGCTTCAGCAGGCGGGCTCGACGTTCACCTACAACTTTGATAGCGACAGCGTTGGATTTCTACCCAAGAAATTTCACACGGCGCGAACGGGTCAGGGTCCGTCAAGTCAATGGCTCGTCTTGGCGGATTCCACCGCTCCATCCAAGCCGAACGTTGTGGCGCAGACCTCGGTGGATACGACCGATTACCGATTTCCGCTGCTCGTCGCGGATGAAGGCAGCTTTCGTGATCTCGAGGTGACGGTGAGATTCAAAGCCGTTTCCGGCGACATGGACCAGGCGGGAGGATTGGTTTTTCGGTTGAAAGACGCCAACAACTATTACATCGCAAGGGCCAATGCACGGGAAGGCAATTACCGGTTCTTTCGGGTGGTGGCTGGCAGGCGGCGCCCCTTGGGAGGAGCGAATCTGGAGGTGACCTCCCAGGAATGGCATGAATTGCGGGTCGAGTGCGTCGGAAATAGAATCATTTGCTACTACGATGGCATCAAGAAAATAGAAGCTAGGGACGACACATTCAAAGAAGCTGGGAAGGTCGGGCTGTGGACCAAAGCCGATTCGGTCACCTACTTTGACGATTTCCGGGTAATCGCGAAATAGTCGCGGTGGAGCGTAGGCCCGACATTTCTCGCGGGAACAAGGATGATGTGATTTTCTGAAGAAGAAGGATGGATCAATCGGAGCCAAAGGGCCGTCGTCATGAGATTTCGTATCTGGATGATTGCTGTTTCACTCCTGGTCGCGAGTGCGCTGGGTGTCGCGGTTGTGCTTGGCGTTCAGAATCATGAAGACCATGTCCTGACCGCACAAATCACACAGACGGAAGCGGAACTACGCTTGATGGGAGCCCGAATTGCGAATATTAAGGATCACGAGTTCAAGACGATAGCGGAGTACGTTGCCGCCTACGCGGCGATCGAACCCCTGCTGACCGAATACGATCAGAAGTTGCGGGAATACAGCGAGCTTTACAACACGGCTCAACAACGAGATCAGAAACGAGGGCTGATCAATATTCAGCGCTTGCACAACCGCTACAACCCCGAAGTGTGGCGGAACACATCAGAAATCATCGCGCTGATTCGCGAGATCAACGACGTCATGAGGAAGCAAGCATCCGTCATTCGAGACATGCATTCGCTGCCCGCACAGGAACAAGTCCAGTTCTGGCACGAGGAGTTTATGCCTCTCGTGGCGCAAGAGCATGCCTTGCGCGAGCGGCTGTTAGTGGCGGGACAGAAAGTTTCTCAGGAGCGGTCGGCGCAATGACGCGAGAGCTGATCTACCGCTCAACCCAAGACCCCCGTGCACGGAGAGTGCTTCCAACCGTGACATGCGTACGCACTTCCTCCACATAGCCCCGCCACCCCTAAGTCTTTTCGAGCGTTCTCGGAAGAAACTGAACAATTGACGTAACCTTTGTTACAGGTCTAACATCACAAGGGAATGGATGTACGGAAACAGTCGAGTGTGGGTTGGCTTTTGCTGACCTTCACCTTGCCCACCAAGCGAGCGAGTCAGCGTGTGGAGGTCTGGCGAAAATTGCAACGCTACGGAACGGTGCCGCTGGGGAACTCCGGGTACTTGCTGCCCATCAATACCGTGAATGAAGAACGCTTTCAATGGTTGGCCACGGCAATTCGTAAATACGGGGGCGATGCTTCCATCGTTCACGTGCAGGGGATCGACAATATCTCGACGCCACAATTGATCGGACGCTTTGGGGAAGCCCGCGCGCGGGAATATCAGGAGTTGATTCGGCAAGTTGATGAGTTTTCGGCTCTGCCGCTACAGAAGCGGTCGGTCGGGCGTCTCAGCCGGCTGCGAAGCCGCTTCCAGGAGATTGTCGAGGTGGATTTCTTCGATAGCCCCCTGCAGAAGCGCGCAGGGGAGTTGCTGGCGAAGGCCGATGCCGCGCGGGTGACCACGCGGAAGCCGGAAACGCCAAAGATCGACCCGCAAGATTACAAGAGCATGGTCTGGGTTACGCGGCCGAGACCCGGTGTGGACCGCTCCGCATCCGCCTGGCTGATTCGAGGCTTCATCGATTCCAAGGCGCGATTCGCCTTTGCTCCGGAAGAAAAAGTTCCGGACGCATCCGTGCCCTTTGACATGTTCCACGACAGGGGTTTCGGGCACCGCGGCGACGACTGCACGTTCGAGACACTCACGAAGGAATTCCGGATTCGCGACCGAAGGGTGAAGGTCATTTCCGAGATCATTCACGACGCGGACCTGGCGGATCAAAAGTTCGGCCGCAAAGAGGGTTATGGAATCGACGAAGTCCTGAAAGGTTGGGCACGGCAAGGAGTCTCGGATCAGGACCTGCTGGATCGGGGAATGCAGTTGATGGAAGGGCTGTATCACTCGCTCGCCTGAGGGAGTGGTCAGCCGAGGTTTGCAATGAGGAACAGAAAAATGATGTTTGGCAGGTATCGCGCGAACCTGAAATGGATTGCGGTGGCTTTTGTTTTGGTCCTGGCTCTCGGGCCGATGGCGGTGGCGCAATCCTCCAAGGTGCTTACGTTGGAAGAGGCGGTGGACTTCGCCCTCAAGAACTATCCGGCGGTGCGCGCTTCGCTGGAGCGGGTTAACGCGGCGCAGGCGGGCGTTGGCTTGGCACGCACGACCTATTTGCCTCGCGCCGATATGCTGTGGCAAACGAATCGTACGACCGACAACAACATCACGGGACTGCTCCTTCCGCAATCCGTCATTGCTCCCATTACCGGTGCCGTGACACTCTCGCCCTCGAATCAAAGCGCATGGGGCAGTGCAGCGGGACTCCTGTTCTCCTGGGAACCCTTCGATTTTGGATACCGCGGGGCAAGGGTGGACGCGGCGCGTGCTGTTCGGAATCGTGCTAACGCCGAGTCTTCTCTGACGCGCCTCGACGTAGCCGTCGCCACGGTGAATGCTTACCTAACGGTGCTGGCGGCCGAACAAATCGTGCACGCCGCCCAGGCGGATATTGACCGGCGCGAGACCTTCCAGAAGGCCGTTCGGGTGTTGGTCGACAATCAGCTTCGTGCAGGAGCAGACGCTTCCCGTGCGGACGCGGAATTGGCTCGCGCCAAAGTCAACTTGGCGCGGGCCCAGCAGCAAGAGCAAATCAGCAAGGCGGCGCTCGCGGACATTCTCGGAATCGCCGATACGTCGGTAGAGGTTAGCGCTGGAGCGGTGCTTGGAACACCGCCCGATAGGTCACTCCAGGCGACGGCATTGACAACCCATCCCGCGGCGCAAGTCGAGCACGCGCGCATCGACGAAGCGGAGGCTCAGATCCATGCCCTAGACCGCGCCTATTATCCAAAATTCTATTTCCAATCGGCGGTGTTCGGACGGGGAAGCGGCTTCGCTCCCGCGGGCAACTTCCTGGGCGGGACAAACGGGTTAGGCCTGGACCGCTCCAACTGGGCGGTCGGCGTTACCGTTACTTTTCCGCTGTTCGACATATTCACGATCCGGTCCAGAAAGGCCATTGAATCCGCGAACGAACGCGCTGAGGCGGCTCGGTATGATCAGACGCTACAAGATCTTACCGGGCAACTCAGGAAAGCACAGGCTTCACTCGAAGGGGCTCGCCACGTCGCCGAGAATACTCCGGTGGAATTGCAAGCCGCGCGCACAACGGAAGACCAGGAGCGCTCGCGTTACCAAGCAGGGTTGGCAACATTGATTGACGTTGCTGACGCGCAAAGCCTGCTCGTGCAAGCAGAAACGGACGACGCTCTCGCGCGGCTCGCCGTCTGGCAGAACTTAGCTTCGGTAGCCGCCTCGCAAGGTGATTTGCAGCCCTTCTTGCAGTTTCTCCATGACAAGACCCAGGGAGGCCCATAGCCCATGTGGCTCGTTCGCCTAGCGCTAAGACGTCCGATCACGATCATGGTCATCGTGGTGGCGATAGCGCTCTCGTCGATCCTCGCGGTTCTACGAACCCGCATCGACATCTTTCCCACTCTGGACCTGCCGGTCATCTATGTCGCGCAACCGTACGGGGGCATGAGCCCACAGCAGATGGAAGGGTTCATCTCGTACTACTACGAGTATCACTTCCTGTACATCAATGGCATTGAGAGCGTGGAGGCGAAGTCCATTCAGAGCACAGCTCTGCTGCGGCTTAGCTTTCATGCCGGCACGAACATGAGCGAGGCGCTAGCGCAGACGGTTTCTTACGTCAATCGCGCGCACGCTTTCATGCCTCCAGGAACCGTGTCGCCCTTTGTGATTCGTTTCGATGCCGGGACGTTGCCGGTGGGCTATCTTGTCTTTTCGAGTCCATCACGTACGTTATCGGAGCTACAGGACCTAGCCCTCAACCGGGTTCGTCCGGTATTCGCAACCTTGCCGGGTGTCTCGTCGCCGCCCCCTTTTGGCGGCAATCAGCGGACGATCGTGATCAACGTCGACCCGCAGAAGCTGCATGCCTATGGGCTGTCACCGGACAACGTCGTGCAAGCGCTGACGACGGGAAACAGTATTCAGCCGGCAGGAAATATCGACATCGGGACGACCAATGCCCTGGTCACAACCGATTCGACGGTGACACAGATCAACGATCTGCTGGACATTCCATTGCATCCGGGTTCGGGGGCCTCCATCTACTTGCGCGACGTCGGTGGTGTCAAGGACACCTCCGATGTTCTTGCCGGTTATGCACTGCTGAACGGCCAGCGAACCATCTACATTCCCGTGACCAAGCGGCCGGATGCTTCCACCATCACGGTTGTGAATGAAGTGCGTCAGAATATCGAACGTTTTCAGTCGCTCATCCCGCAAGACATCAAGATCACGTATGAATTTGACCAGTCGCAGTACGTACGCGCTGCGCTTCTCTCGGTCCTGCGCGAAGGCTTAATCGGCGCTGGGCTCACAGGTCTGATGATCTTGCTCTTTCTCGGTGACTGGCGCAGTTCCCTCATCGTGGTCATCACCATTCCATTCGCATTGCTGACGGCGGTAGTGATGCTGCGGCTCACCGGCCAGACGATCAACATCATGACTCTGGGCGGCCTGGCGCTTGCCGTGGGCGTGCTGGTCGATGAGGGCACGGTGCTGATGGAAAACATCCATGTGCATCTGGCGCAGGGCGAGAAAAAAGCGCAAGCGGTTCTTGCGGCCAGCCGCGAAGTGGCGGTCCCGCGCTTATTAGCCATGCTCAGCGTGCTGGCCGTCTTTCTGCCGTCCTTCTTTATGACTGGGCCTGCGCAATCGCTCTTTGTGCCCTTGTCGCTCGCGGTTGGGTTCTCGATGGGTGCCTCGTATTTGCTTTCGAGCTCGCTGGTTCCCGTGCTGGGCAATTGGATTCTGAAGCAGGAAGGGGACGAGGCGGAACACCCCAAGGAAGAACGCTTCGATCGTTTTCGCAAACGCTTCCAGGCGGTCCTGGAGCGCATCATGGAATTCCCCAAGTTGCTGCTCGGCGCGTACGCCTTGGTCGCTGTGCTGATTATCGTGTTGCTCGGGCCCAGGTTGGCTCAGGAAATCTTCCCGTCCTCGGCATCGACGCAGTTCCGTTTACGCATTGATGCGCCCGATGGCACACGCGTGGCTGTGACCGAGGCCCTGGTCCAGAAGGTCTTGGCAACGATTACCCGGGAGGCGGGCGCTGGCAATCTCGATCTCACGCTTGGTTATATCGGGACACAACCTTCATCGTACCCGATCAATACCGTCTTCTTGTGGACCAGCGGATCCCAACAAGCCATCATGAACGTCGGCCTTAATCCTGGGGCGAAGATCTCGCTGGGCAGCCTCGAAGAGAAGCTTAGAGAGAAATTACCTCAAGAATTTCCAGGCACCCACTTTTCTTTTGACCCTGGCGATCTCATCAGTCAGACCCTGAACTTCGGCGCGCCTTCGTCCGCGGAAGTTGCCATCATGGGCCCACAGTATGGCGACGTGCAGAGCTATGCCAATCGCGTTCAGCAAGAACTGGTAAAGGTAAAAGAATTGCGCGATGTCGAATTCGAAGAGCCGCTTCGCTATCCGACCGTGAACGTTCACGTAGACCGGGTGCTGGCCGGCCAACTCGGCGCAACCGCGAATGATGTCGGCGCGGCGATCGTCACTGCCACCGCTTCGAGTCGCTTCGTTGCTCCCAACTATTGGCGCGATCCTAAGTCGGGTGTGAGTTACCAGGTCCAGGTGCAGGTGCCGCAACCCGCGATGACTTCGCTCAAAGATATCCAAACCATTCCCGTCAATAGCAATACGGGAACGCACCCGATTTTGAGCCAGGTCGCCGACATCCAGTCGACGACCGTGCCCGGAGAATTAGACCGACAGAATGGAATGTGGATGATCATCGCCTCGGCCAATGTCGGGAACAGCGACTTTGCACGAGCCGCCAAAGAAATTGATCGGGCAATTGCGAAGGCAGGCCAGGCGCCTCGCGGTGTTACGACCCAGATACGCGGCCAGGTGAGCGCGCTTAAGCAGATCTTTACCGAGTTGGCCATCGGTCTGGCTCTGGCGGTGGTGGTAATTCTGCTGCTGCTCACCGCGAACTTTCAGTCGTTCCGTCTCGCTCTGATCGTCATCTCCAGCGCTCCGGCTGTACTTGTCGGGGCCATCCTGATGCTCTTACTCACCGGCACGACGCTGAACCTTGAAAGTTTCATGGGCACGATTATGGCGATGGGCGTTGCCGTGGCAAACGCGATTCTGCTGGTCAGCTTCGCTGAGCAAAATCGCCGGAATGGCGCCGACCCCGTTTCCGCCGCACGGGCGGCTGCGGCGGAGCGCTTGCGGCCCGTGCTGATGACCAGCCTAGCCATGATTGCGGGAATGATTCCCATGGCTCTTGCGATCGGCCGAGGGAGCGAAGAAACAGCTCCTCTGGGCCGGGCCGTTATTGGCGGTCTCTTCGCCGCTACGCTTGCAACCTTGTTCCTGCTACCGACCGTGTTTGGCATCGTGCAAAAGGGTGCATCCCTCACGTCGCCGTCCCTCGATCCTGAAGACCCGCATAGTCCTTTCGCCCAAACGCCGGAGCACGCATGAAAACCGTTATCGTTTTCCTAGCACTTTCGCTTTCCGTCTTTGGTTGCAACGGAAGTCCAAAAGCCGCCGCCGGCAAACAGGCGGAAACGGATGCGCAGACAGTGGAAGTTGTCCCGGTTGCCTCGCAGAAACTCGCCACGGTGTTCACATTGCCAGCGCAACTCATCCCTTTCGAGACCGTGGATATCTATCCAAGAGTTACCGGCTTCATGGACATGATTCGCGTGGATCGCGGGTCTCGCGTTCACAAGGGTGAACTGATTATCCGGCTTTCCGCCCCGGAACTCGTGGCGCAGCGGGCGCAGGCGGAATCCGCCCTGCGTGCGGCGGAATCGCAATTGACCAGCGCCCAGGCCAAGCTCACCTCGGACAAAGGCACCTACCTGCACATGGCTTCCGCCGCCAAGACGCCCGGCGTGGTTGCGGAGAACGACGTGATGGTGGCCAGCCAGACCGTTTCCGCGGATCAAGGGCAGGTGCAGTCAGCAGAAAGCAACGTCGCGGCCGCGCGGAACGCGCTGCGCAGCGTGGCGCAACTCGAATCGTATCTAAACATCTATGCACCATTTGACGGAATCGTGACCACGAGAAATCTGCATCCCGGAGCATTGGTCGGACCCGCGTCCGGCCCATCGGGAACAATGCCCATTGTGCAGATTGTGGATACCGGTCATTTGCGATTAGTCGTGCCAGTTCCAGAAGCATATGTGGGAGAAATGCAAGTGGGTCAGCAGGTGGCATTCACGGTTCCCGCCCATCCCGGTGAGACGTTCCATGCACCCATTGCGCGCATTTCGCATGACGTGGAGCTGAATACCCGGACGATGCCCGTGGAGCTGGACGTCCACAGCACCGATGGCCGGCTGTCGCCCGGCAGTTTCAGCAGTGTGCAATGGCCCGTCCATCGCGCCGCTCCAACCATGTTCGTTCCGGTCTCCGCGGTGACGAACGACCAGCAACGCACCTTCGTCGAGCGCGTACGCAATGGGAAGGCGGAATGGGTGGATGTGGTCACCGGTCTGGGTGTGAGCGGCAATATAGAGGTCTTCGGTGACCTCAAGCCTGGAGACGAAGTCATCCGCAACGCCACCGATGCGATTCGCCCCGGACAACAGGTGAAGACTGGCTCGTCGCATTCTTAGCGTGGCATTGGTCGGAAGGAGATTTGCGGTGAAGTGGATTACACGCAGTGACGTTAAAGTCGACAGGGTAGCCTGCCCGTGGCTCATTCGGCGCTTCGTTGACCCCGAGGCCGAATTCCTATTCGTGCCCGAGGATCAGCTTCTTGAGGCGGCGCGCCGCGAAGAGGCGATACCTTTCGACGCGACACGATTTCCTGAAGTAAAGCTGAATCACCGGGGCGAGCGCTGTACGTTCGAGGCCATTCTCGAGGATTTCAAGCTCGTGGACCCAGCGCTTCACCGGCTGGCGCTGATCGTCCGCGGGGCGGATGTCAAAGGACAGGAGCACGTCTGCTCCGAAAGTCTTGGATTGCGGGCCATCGCTCAGGGTTTCGCGCTATCCGGGATAAGTGACGAGGAGCGTCTGGCGCGGGAGTTTCCGCTGTACGACGCACTATACGAATTCGTTCGCCACCAGCCGAACTGAACGTTGAACGCTAAACTCGGGAAAAAGGAGAGCTTCACATGGACCGTTTTGTAAAGAAGGGCAGGATGTTTTTCTTGGGTTGTTTGTGTTCGACGTTGCTCGGCCTCGGTGCCCGTGCGCAAGAGATGCCGGCCGACTATCAGGAAGTGCTGAAGTCCCTCGATCGCAAAGGGGATTTCAAGGCAGGCGTCCTCAAGGTCAATATCCCGCGCAACGACCTGAAGATGACGATCCAAGGCGTATCTACGCCGACGCCTTTTGGTTTCGGAGGATGGGTTGCGTTCACGAAAGGGACAGACGGCACCGAGGTGATGATGGGCGATTTGGTGCTGCTGCAAGAAGAGGTAAATCCAGTCATGTCTTCGCTCTTGGACAACGGCATTGAAGTGACCGCGCTGCATAACCATTTCTTCTGGGATGACCCGCACGTGTATTTCATGCACGTTCATGGGATGGGAAAAGCGGCGGATCTTGCCAAACGCCTAAAACCCGGCCTGGATCTGATCGGTCATGCACCGGCGGCCGCCGCCCCTGCAGGAAGCAGCAGTTCGGCGCCAACTCTGGATACAGCCAAGATCGCGAAGATCGTAGGACATGAAGGCGAGCAAACGGGCGCGGTTTACAAGATCACGGTGGGACGGGATGACCTCCATATGAAGGAACACGGCGCGGCCATCAATGCGCGCATGGGCCTCAACACTTGGGCCGCTTTCGTCGGTACCGACGACGACGCTGCGATCGCGGGTGATGTTGCCATGCTCGAAAACGAAGTCACTCCTGTTTTAAAGAGCCTTCGCAAGAACGGCATCGACGTGGTGGCCATCCATAACCACATGATCGAAGCCAGGCCCGTGGTGATCTTCCTGCATTACTGGGGCAGAGGCCCAGCAGAAAAACTGGCCACCAGTTTCAAAGCGGCTCTCGACGAGCTCGGCAAGGGCAGTGCATCGCACGCAATGGCACATTAGGAACACCAAGTTTTCGAGAGATCAGCGGAGGATTTAAATGCGAAAGCAACCGATTCTTCTGGTGTCTGGAGTATTTGTACTGTCCGGAGCTCTGGGACTTGCCGCTCGACCTGCCGTTCCCACCCTGAAAAAGCTGACGGAGTTCGATTTGCCGGGACCGCCGGGAAAGCGGTTCGACTACCTCACGATCGATCCTGACGATCATTATCTGATTTCTGCGCATTTGGCGGCAGGCCAGACGTATGTGATTGATCTTCGCACGAACAAAGTGATCGCCACGGTTTCTGATACGCCCGGTGCGGAGGGCGTCGAGTATGTCCCCGAGCTCAAGAAGTTTTACACCTCGAATGCTGGTGACAACACCATCGGTGTCGTTGACCTCACGCAAATGAAAGTCATCAAGAAATTGAAGACGGAGTCCAAACCTGACGGAAGCACGTACGCGGTTCCCTTTCACAAGTTGTATGTGTCGGACGAAAGAGGGAGGGCCGAAGCAATTGTCGATGTGACGAAGGACGAAATCGTAAAGACGTTGCACTTTGACAGCGAAACGGGGATGCCACAATACGATCCGGTTGCCCGTAAGGTGTACGTGAACCTGCAGGACGATAACATTTTTGCGGTGATCGATCCCGCAACGGACGAAGTCGTGGGGCGGTATGCCGTCGGACGGTGCACAGGGAACCACGGAATGACGTTCGACCCTGAACATCACCGGGCTTTCCTTGCGTGTGAGGGGAACGAGCTGATGACCGTGTTCGATCTGGACAAGCACGAGCCAATCGCCTTCCTGTCGATGGCAGGCGGGCCGGACGTGATCAAATTCGATGCTGGTCTCAAGCGCATCTATGCAGCTTGCGGGAGCGGAGCGATCTCCGTTTTCCAAATGGATGATCCGGACCACTATCGAAAGCTTGAGGATTTTCCGGTGCAGAAGAGGGTTCATAGTCTCGCGGTCGACCCGGAAACACACCGCGTCTATGCACCGGAACAGGAAGCAGATGGCAAAGCTGTGGCGCGCATGACGGTCTATGAAGCGGTGGTCCGCTGAGCTGAGGTTCTAGGAACTTCTGCGTAAAAAGTTTTCCCAGCCCATATCTCCAAACAGAGAAGTTCTCGCATCAATATGGACGATGACGAGGAACGGGAATCCATGACCAAGCCTCTTGCAATATGCTGCATCGCCCTTTGTGCCGCTTTCGCCGTCCAGTCATCCGCCCAAGAAAAACAGGCGCTCAGGCTGGTGCAAACGATTCCGCTGCCGGGAGTCAAAGGGCGCCTCGATCACATGGGCGTGGATCTGCAACAGAAGCGCCTGTTTGTGGCCGCCGTTGCAAACAATACCTTGGAAGTTGTGGACCTGAGTGCCGGGAAGGTGATCAAGAGTCTCGCCGGTTTCAAGGACACCCAGGACGCACTGTTTTTGGGCGGCGACTTCAACAAACTGTATGTATCTAGCCTAGATGGCCATGTGCGGGTTTTCCAAGGCGAGAGTTTCTGGCTGGTTCAGGACTTCAAGGTCGAGCCTGATCCCAATCGTCTTTTCTATGACCCCGCCACCAACCTCATCTACTTCGGCTACGGCGGCGAGAACGCAGGATTCGATGCGTATGAACGTGTGGGTATCCTGGAGCCAAAGCGTGGCGCGGGATACGACCAGCTTGTCGCCGACATGATCGCCCCAACGCCGCGCCCCGGTCATCTCGCCGAGATGGCAATGGACGACAACGGGATGCTTCTCGCGTGTGACTCACGCGCGGATCGAATCTATCAGTTCGACACTCGGAAGCGCGAGCTCATCAAGAGTTGGCCCGCGAGGGGCGACGGTGCGGGAGACATGGCGCTCGACCGGACCCGTCACCGCTTATTCGTCGGCACGAGGACTCCGCCAGAGATGACTGTCTACGACAGCCTGTCGGGTAAGGAAATCCAAAGCCTGCCTGGACCAGAAACGATGGATGGCGTGTATTACGACACGAACCTCAAACGCATTTACATGACTGGTGGGCGTTGGTACGGGACTCCGGACGCTTCGCCCGGATGGGTCTACGTCTACCAGCAGAGGGACCTCGATCACTACGATGTGATCGCCAAAATCAAAACCAGACCCGGTTCGGGCACCTCGCTCCTGGTGCCCCAGTTCAATCGCTATTATGTCGCGTCTCAAGCGATCGGCGATCAAGAAGCCGCAATACTGGTATTTGAGCCTGTGCAGTAATGATTCTTGGCTGATTTAGCGTGAGCTCAAGGTAAGGCGAATCGCAAGGTCATCGTTAACCAATGAGTTTAGGCAAGATCCCAGGTTCACCTACAATTTCTTCGAATGGGTTGTCGCTCCGCCCAGGGATATATATAAGGACCGGTGCAGGTATAAGAACTGAGGCGAGAACGGTCGGGACTAGGAGCCCGATTCGCGCAAGTGCTTGAAAGGAATGGCGGGAGCGACGGAAGTCAGTCTGGGCCACCGTGACAGTGTGGGATTCTAACCAGCGACGGGGCAGCGTTCTAACCAACTGAACTACGTCCCCAGCCGTGGAATCAACAACTTAGCGTAAAACCCTGCAAATAAGGCCTTTGCAAGATTCGCATACAGCGCACGATCTGCATTCCGTGTCAAAGAATGCGGCTGTTTCCGGCGCAACCGCCCCCAAACCGCCTACAAATATCTGTGCGCTCATTGCGAGATTCATACTACGACAGATGCGCGCGAGAGAAGAAGTGCAGCTCGAATAATCTCGAGGAATCATCAGGAGATTGACCCAGACGATTCGCAATCGTAATTCCGGAGTATGAATGTGACCAAGAAATGCACCCTGCCGCGGGAACGCCAGAAGCCCCCAAATGAAAAGAGTGAGTTCGGATCGGAACCTCCCCAAGGTTGGGATCTGGGTTCGATCCTCACCGCCCCTACCAGCTTTCTTCTTCACTGGTAAGGACTTGTCAGTTTCACGAGTGGGCAGAAGGGGGCAATAAGAGGTTTAGCGGTCGGCTCAGAAGTTCGAAAATCCTGCGGAACGGCCGGCAAGCCGACAAAGCAAACAGCAAAGGCTGAAAAAAGGGTAGCGTGTCTGTTTCTCCGTGTCCCCAGCTGCGGGGCCTCAACTGTGAAGCGACTCCATATGGTCTGACTGGTCCCTCCAGCTTTGAGCGGCAGAAGAACCGGACAGCGAGGAAAGACCGCAATTGCGTAGGCGTAGTGCGCCCATCTGAACCCGCAGCTTGGATAAGCTCTACACTGGCCGACTTCCGGGTACTAATAAGAACGTTTTCAGCTGTCCGTTGCTGGTTCAGGCTCGCGGGAGCGTAGTTCAGTTGGTTAGAACGCCTATGCGGTCTGTATCTTCACAGGTTCACCTTTTATTCCCGACGCATTCGGTTCACGAACCGACCAACCTTCGCGAAGTCGAACTGATCTGGCCGTAGCGCGATGTTGGCCCCGAAGGTATGTGTGGACACTTCCACTATAGGAACAAAGGAAAATCCCGAAGCAACGTTTTTCGCTGAGTGATGTCGGACGACATACCCACCGATCAGATACCCAATAGTACCTCCGACGAGAACGTCTGAAGGAAAATGCTGTCGCGCGGTCACACGGCTCACGCTGATTGCCAAGGCAAACCCGTAAGCAGCCACTTGGACCGACTTGCTTGGATACTCGGATGCAATCACCCGCGCCAGCGCGAAGCTTTCAGCGGCGTGCCCAGAAGGAAATGAGCCGTCGAGTTCGTAGGAACGAGTGCCGTGAGGCCAGAATCGGCCTTCGCCGTTTCCTTCGTTGGGACGTTCGCGGTTCGTAGCGAGCTTCAGAGCTTCTACTACGAGTAGGGAATCGACGATCGCCTCCGCTCCCAAACGCCCTGTTTCAGCGAGGTGCTCATTGTGAGTTCCCAGCCCGAGGAAGTAGAGCCCAGCGGACCCTCCAAGCGTGGCGTAGGCCGAGCCGAAACCGGAGACAATGTTACTCGCGTC
This sequence comes from Terriglobales bacterium, assembly GCA_035260505.1. Taxonomy (GTDB): domain Bacteria; phylum Acidobacteriota; class Terriglobia; order Terriglobales; family Acidobacteriaceae; genus Acidiflorens. The sequence continues at coordinate 6,863 of DATFVD010000407.1, read as the reverse complement.
TATCCTGTTATTGTCGATCCCAAGATTCTGTTGCGCTTGAGCGTCGTAGTGGAGAGCAACTCCCGTGCCAGCAGCGAAGGGCACCAGCCAGATGGCATCTCTGGGAGCAATCCGCAATGGACTCGTCCAAATGCCAGCCTGATCGTGGCCAATGTCTTTGAGACATTGTCCGAGATGCTTCACGCCGCAGATTACTGATTGTGCGGATGGTTGTTGCTGGTTTTCGGGGGCTTGGTCCGATGTTGGTGAGGTTCCGGAAACCGATTGCGCTTCCTGTGCTTGCTCACCGAATGACACTGTCGTCTGAGCGAAGGCGGGTGCCGAGTTACAAATCAAGGGGACACAGACTAACAATGACGCTGCAAAATACGGAAACACGTTTTTCGTTCGAGGCGACATGATCTTCGGAATTCCTTTCACATTGGCTCTCAACGGCAATCTTCTTACCGGGCATTTCTCAAAATTCGAAATTCAAAGAGAACTGGATTTGGCTCGCACCCACTCCGGGACTCGGTTGCCTAAATCCCGGCACCGGCGTCAGATTCGGGGCGAAGATAGGATTGATCTGGGGAGACGTTCACACTGTTAAACAAGGTGAAGGACTCCGCCGCGAGACGTCTCTCCTCCCTGACGATCGGACCTGCTCGTCTTAACTCCGTGCCTAGTGTTCATCGCTTCAGATCCTTGGGTGGTCCGACTAGAGCCGGTGACTCGGGGGTGATGGCAAAAATCTCGCCGGGACCAAGAGGGCGCTGGACGGCATCTTCCAATTCGCCAAGCGCCCTCTGAGCACGGAGTAATGCATCCAGCTGCGCTCGCGCCAAAACCCAACTTTGGATTTCCACATCGTCGAGGCTCAGTCGGTTGTCGGCGCCGACACGGATTGTCTGCTGCATGACTTGCAGTTGTGTCTCTTGAAGCTTGCGCAGGGATTCGGCCTCAGCCAGTTCGTTGAGCGCTGCTGTGTAAACAGTGAGGGCCCGCTCACTTTTTACGATGACTTGCGCCTGTCGCTCGAGGAACGCGGCCGCGGCTTCTTTGCGACGAGCCTCGGCATCAGCGATACGTCCCTGGTTTCGATTGAAGAGCGGGACGGTGGTCGAGAAGCCGACGGTAAAAAAGCTATGCGTCTCCTCATATGTATACCCCGGCCCGAGATTTATATCGGGATACTGTTTGGCGATCTCCAGCTGTAAGGCGGCTTCGGCAGCCGCGTATTGCGCAAGCGAGCGCCGAATATCAAGACGGTTGACGACCGCGTCGCGCTGGACTTGTTCTGCCGAAAGGGACTCGGCGCTTGGAGGCGTGTCGAGGCCAGGCCACGAGAAATCCGCGGACTGAAGTGCTGCCACTGGAAGGCCAACCGCGGCTGCCAGAACTGCTTTGGTCTCACTCACTTGGCTCTCAGCCATAACGAGAGCCAGGTGTGCCTTGGTAAGCTCGATGCGGGCTAAGTCGACGGTTTGCCTTGGCATCTCGCCGGCAGAAAATATTTGGTTGAGGATGTTTACCTGGTCCTGTCGAACTTTGTCTTCGGCGCGAAACAATTCCACGCTTCGCGAAGAGAGAAGGTAGTTCAGCAATGCGGTGCGCACTCCGGTGTGGATCGTCCAGGCTGAATCGGCAAGATCGAATCGAGCGGCTTGGTCGAGATTATGCGCAACTTGGATGCGATGCCCGCGCTTGCCCGCGGTTTCGATCGGAAAGGAAAAATCCAAAGTCAACAAATAGGGACTAGGGATGCCTGGTGCAATACTCACAGTCGGATTGGGGCGAGCCCCCGCTGTAAGGAGAGACGCTTCCGTTCCCGCAATGTGCGCCCGAGCCGATTCGAGAGCGGGACTGAAATACAAGGCGGCAAGCGACAGTGTCTGTAAATCCCAAGTCTTGGGCGGCCACGAGGACAGTGGGTGACCCAGGTTCTGTTCCTCGAAAGACTGGAGCCCGGAATCGGCAAGATTCCGCGAAGCAAATGCTGAGGCTGTAGCACTAGCCACGATAGGGGCTGGCCGGTATCGTTGGACAGCACAGCCTGCCAACAACAAAACACCGATAAGAGGAGCGAGTGCTTTTCGTATCGCATTCATAGAGCGTTTCTCCACGCAAAAAAGGCCATCCGATAATCTGTCATGCTGGAGACCTAGCGTCCGGCGAAGACCACCCCAGGCTCCAGCTTCAATACTGGACGCGCGCTGATCGCGGCGGCTACGATGCTCACCAGCATGACCATCACAACCGCGAACACCGGGGTGAACCACATCATGCGGAACGGATAATCCGCTTGCGTCACTGCAATCTGCCCTATGATTCCGCATAAGCCCAGACCTAGGCCCGTTCCGATGAGCGCGCACAATCCCGCCTGCACAAAGATCATGGACAGCAGCAGTTTAGAGGTCGCGCCCATCGTCTTAAGCACTGCGTACTGTTTCAGGCTCTCGGTTGTAAACATGTAGAGCATCACGCCCGTCACCCCGAATCCCACGGACAAGGCCATCGAAAGCATCGCGCCAATATCGCCTACATCTTCCGAGTTGATCAGGAACCAGCGAACTGTATCGGCCTTGAAGTCGTCCGAGGAACGCGCCTTCAGGTTGGTGCGTGCATGGATTCGGGAGGCTAGTTCACGCGGAGACACACCTGGGGCGGCGGTTGCAAGCACAAACGTCAGCCGGCGCCTTTCCGGTAGCAGAATGCGGGCCGCATTGGAAAACGTGGTATAGAGCAGCGGTCGCGGTGGATATCGTGGGAAAGCTTTCGACCTTCCCTGAACCACAACGCGGTGATCGTTGACCATTAACTCGTCGCCCGCAGCCAGTTCACGCGTTGGCGCTGTCAAGTGTGGCTCGCCATACGGCCATTGATCCTCCTTCAGAGCGGGCGTTTCGAGTTTGCCAACGGTGCCGCCCGGATCCACCACTACAGCATCAGCACCGCGTAGGACAGAGGACGCGACGCCATCCTTCAATGCAGGCAAACCTGCTAGCGTGGCGTCCTCTACGGATATTACTTGGAACGGCTGAAAGCTCCCGTTTGGAAAGCGCGCTTCCGCGGTGCCCAGGCCGAGTGGCACTGCTGACTGCACGCCCTCAATACTATGGACACGATCTAGTGCCGAATCAGGCAGGTTCGTCGTCTGCTCAGCCGACCCAACCGCAGGGTCCATGACCCACACGTCCGCCGACGGGTTCTCGGCGATGAGGGCAAATCCCCGTGTCATGAAGCCGCAAAAATACGAAGCGGCGAACGTCACTAGGAATGATGTAAACGTAATACCGAAGAGCAGTCCAGCGTACTTGGTGCGGTCGCCGATGAGCATCTTCAAGGCCAAGCGGAACATTTAGGATTTCCCCCGCCCGGGCTTGATTGGTCCGAGTTTCCCGGTAGCGTCATCGCCGCACGTTGCAGAGGGGCTTTGCGTATTCGGTTTCTTGCCAGCGTCGGGAGACACTTCGATGAACACATCCATCTGCTGACCCACATAGACCGGTAAGGCGCCTCGATCGAAGCTGTAGATGACCTGCAGTACCCGAGTATCAACCCGTTGGGTGCTATCCCCGGTTAACGACATCCTCGGGACCACATCCGGGTCAGTGTGCTCGAACTTCATTGGCGTTTTCAGTTCTGGATTGCCGCGGACCGACGCTATCGCTGACGCACAGGGGTGGAACCTCCAAGCATCGTTCTCATCGACGTCCACCCGTACGTGTAGCCGGTCGTCATTGCCAAGTAGCATTAACGGCGTGCTCAGTGGGCCACTTTGTGCGTACTCGCCCAAACGTGTTTTCATCTGCAGAATGCGCCCAGGCAACCGGGCGCGGACCGTGCGCCGCTCGATCTCGGTCTTGATCTGTTCGACTTGGGCCTCAGCGGACGCGAGGATCGCCTCATCCACCGCTACATCAAAGCGTCTGTTGTCGAGCTCCTCGACGCTGATCGAAACGCCTGGGCTCATGCTTTCGCCGACCCTGAGTCGGTTCTTTACTTTTGCCAGGTTGGTTTGGGCCTCTTTGACCTTGGCGAGCGCAGGCTGGACCTGGGCTCGGAGGTCACTACTATCAACTTTAAATAGTGGATCTCCCGTGCTCACTCGATCTCCCCATTTCGCATAGACCGCGGTCACGATTCCGGAGACTGGCGTGCCAATGGCAATGTTCTCGGTGCTTGCCTCCACGATGCCCGGGCCAAAGATGTACGAGGCGAAGGGCGGCCTCGCTGACTGGGTCACGGGCTGGGCAATTGGCGGAGTTCGGTTACCCTTCACGACCATAAATACAGCGACGCCGACACCGATAATGGCCAGGACAGGAAGAATGTATTTGCGAATCATTGCAGCCGCTCCTTATTTTTCTGATCGATGACTTCGATGATTTTGCCGTCATCCATGTGAGCGATGCGATCGGCAAACTCAAAAATGCGCGGATCGTGAGTGACCACAATCAGTGCACGATCGGGACTTTTCGCTAGGCCTCGCAGAATATTCATTACGCTCCGCCCGGTCTCATGATCCAGGCTGCTCGTCGGTTCGTCGCATACAATTAGCTTTGGGTCGTGCACTAACGCACGTGCAATGGCCACCCGTTGCTGCTGGCCACCGCTGAGTTGTGCGGGTAGCGCTCTCAGGCGTGTACCTAGATCTACTTCCACAAGGATTTCGCTTGCTCGAGTTTCCGCGTTCTTCCGGGATGCGCCATTGATCAGCAGCGGCACGGAAACATTCTCAATCGCGTTGAGCGCCGGCAGTAGATTGAAAAGCTGGAATACAAAGCCGATGGACACACCTCGAAAGCGAGTACGCTCGTTCTGATCCATGCTTTTCAAGTCCTGGCCCAGCACCTCGCAATTACCGGAATCCTGGCTTAGAATTGCAGCTATGACGGAGATTAAGGTGGTCTTCCCGCACCCTGACGGGCCGACCAGCATGAGTAACTCCCCGCGGCGCACGTCAACGTCAATGCCCCGCAGCGCCATCACTCTTGCATCGCCTGTTCCGTATGTTTTCGTCAAGCCGCGGCAATGGACCGCGAACTCCGCGTTGGGCCCTGCCGCATCTATGGCGTATTCCATGGTTTGTCCCTCGGTTCTTTTAGAAGAGCGAACATTTCTGAGCGAAGCGCAGCTGCCCAGTTGCAGCCCGGAATGGTCGCTTCGATTGACTCCCTCTTGGACTATGTGGTGCTCTTGGTCAGAGCATCGTCCGGACCGGCTTCAGCAAGAGCAACTTGCAAAGACGAGAGAACGACTCGTGCCTGAGGTCTACCCACAAAGCCTCGTTCGCCTTCAAAGCGAAACCACAACTGGAGGAAGCGTAGTCTCCGGTCGGATAGATTTGAGCGCAGTTCTAGATTCGGAGGTTAAGCGGAGGACTTCCTGAGGCGGAATCCAATGCGATGGGATGAATCAAGAAAAGTAGCGAGCTCTGAATGCCTGGCGAGTTAGGTCCGATACCGATGGATGACAATCCCGAACTGAGTCTGACGATCAAACGCGCAAGGGCGTAAACCGTACCCACACACAACGCAAGAAGGACCAGAGTGTATTCGGTATCCTGCCCGGTTTGAATCGTGTGATCCCAATGGTCAAACGTCTCCAACATAGGGCAGACCACGCACGTCAGCAAAACAATCATCACCGCCGCGCGCGACATTCTTGTACCCATTAGTTGCATTATGTCAGAGATGCCCCGGTCACGACAACCGTGTGAATTCCAAACTGCACTTTGATGGGCGTCGCTTTGCGGCCCTGCTTGCGCGTGTCAATGTCGAGGACCGACCCGAGGCGTTCTTCTGTTCCTTCATTTCGACAATCTCATCACGTCCATGAGAAGATGGATCACGATTTAGGTAGGGCCAGGGTTGGGTTGAATGTTTCATATTGCGGAGTGGTCGAAGCCGTTTGTGGTGGCTGGTTCCGTATTGTTGATCGTTTCCAGCTTGGCGCCATTGACCGCGCTCGCGCAGGAGAGTTTCACCTCGACTGCCCACCACCGCGCTCTCCCGGATGCACCCCAACCGGTCCAGAATAGCACTCCATCTGGAGCAAATGGCTCACAGCAGACGGATACCGGAAGTCTATCCGGGACGGTGCTGGATACGAATCGAGACGTGCTGCAGGGTGCGCGCGTGACACTGGCGGGCCCATCGGGTTCTGCCATACGGACTGTGGAGTCTGACAGCAACGGGCAGTTCGCCTTCACAGGTTTACCGCCGGATGTTTACAAGCTCACGGTGACGGCGCCAGGGATGAGCACCTTCACGTCGACCCAAATTCCCTTGCATGCCGGCGAGGCCCGTATTGTTCCACCGGTAACCCTCCCGGTTGCCAGCGTGAACACCACTGTGACCGTGACTGCTGGAAACAAGGAAGAACTGGCTGAGCAGCAGGTGCAGATTGCGGTGCAGCAACGCATCGGTGGCTTCATTCCGAACTTTTACAGCACGTATGACTGGAACGCGCCCCCAATGGGAGCGAAACAGAAATTTCAACTGAGTATTCGTTCAATCATTGATCCGGTCTCATTTTTAGCCGTGGCGGGAATTGCCGGTGCGGAGCAATATAAGAACATCTTCCCGGCGTATGGTGGCGGAATAGAAGGATATGGAAAGCGATACGGCGCTGCGTTGGCGAATCACGTATCTGGCACCCTGCTGGGCAGAGCTGTTTATCCGTCGATCTTTCATCAAGACCCGCGCTACTTCTACAAGGGGAAGGGGAGTATCCGGTCGCGCGCGCTGTACGCGATGTCAGCCGCAGTGATCGCCAGGGGCGATGATGGGCGGTGGAAGCCGAATTACTCGCGCGTGCTCGGCCACTTCTCCGCGGCAGCCATTTCGAATCTTTACTATCCGGCTTCCGATCGCGGAGCT
>DATFVD010000406.1:0-2981 GCA_035260505.1 Terriglobales bacterium | reverse complement strand
GCCAGACTGACGTTCAAATCGCCGGTGGACGTTATGCTTTGGATCGCGTCGAATTTCACGGTTACGTCGCCGGCGTAGTCGGTCTTGATCACGAGTGCCTTGCCGTCAGACTTCGCGATCGAGCCGGTCAACCGGTCGCCGTTCTTCAGGACGACCTGGTCGGCCAGCGCCGGAATCGTCAATGCAAGAAGAAGACTTGCCACAAATTTCTTGTGCACCAGAGGCCTCCTGACTGATTGAACAAATAGATTGGAATTTCTGCTGCAAGGTTGCCGACACAATGGAGCTCCACAGGCAGGAAGGGGCTTACGGCACTCTTCTGTGCCGCAATTGATTCAGTTGGGATGCTGAAATTATGCCGGACTAGTGCCGGTACGCGGGCAACAGGCTGTCGCCGCGGAATCAGGCTTTGTTTTCGGGGTTGCTCTCTGGCGTTACCACGGGCTTGGCTTCAGCCTTGATTTCAGGCTTGGCATCGTGATCCTTCATGCCATTTTTCAGCGCCCGAATACCCTCGCCCAGACCCTTGCCCAACTCGGGCAGTTTCTTGGGGCCGAACACCAGCAGCGCGATGGCGAAGATCACCAGCAGGTGCATCGGTTGAAACAAACCTTCAAACATAAAGCCTCCGAACCGGACATGCCGACCGGAAACACCGGTAGCACAACCACTTTGTAGTGTAACCCAACCGATCCCCCGCAGTCTCGGCGATTCCCGCCGCGTCGCTGTTACCGAGCTGGACCATGTCCCTCCAAATTACTTCGGTGACCTATCGTCGATCCTGCGGGCGGTCTATTTTGACCGTAGGGCAATTCTCGCGCGTCAAAACCGCAAAGCCGCTGGAGGGCTTCGTGAAACGCTGGGTTCTGAAATCGCTTTTGCTTCTTCTGGTGGCAAGCTCTTTGCAGGCTGAACAAGTTCCGTCCATACCCGCTTCCGACACCATTTTCCTGTGGCTGGCGGGAGGGATTTCGAGCGCGCGGATCCAGCGGCTGATCCAAACAGGGGATAGATTGCCGACTGAATTAGTGAGCTCTTCCGCCTTAAGCTCTTCCTGCCACGCCACCACGCAATGCGCCCGCGCTCTGCAAAAGGCCGGGGCTGACCCGGGCTTGATTCAGAACCTCAAGCGCCAGAGCTCGGATCAGAAATCGGACCAGAATCGCGACCGAAAGCCAGCCGCCGCCGCATGCTCCTGCTCCAGTCCGGCGGCACAGATTGCCGCTCTGGTTCACGACAGGAACTTCGACGGCGCCGAAGACAAGATTCGCAGCCAGCTTCGCGACGATGCCGTCGGTGCTTTGCCGAATGCCGCCTTGCTGCACTTTGTCCTCGGAACCATTCTGCGCCGGCAAGACCGGTTCGACGAAGCGCTCGACGCATTCACGGAATCGTCACGCCTGATGCCCGGTTTCCCCGAAACCCACAGCCAGCTTTCCTATCTGTTTTACCGGACCGACGATTCCGACGAAGCACTCGCTGAAGCGCGCACCGCCCTCAGCATGGATCCGGCCAACGCCGAGGGCTATCGCTACCTCGGACTGGCACTCTACTCGGGAGGCCACTACGATGCCGCCTTGCACGCCTTCGACGAAGCGCTCACGCGCGAACCTGCCGGCTCCCTCGCGAATGCCGACGTCTACTTCGACATGGGAATCACCTCCCGCGATCAGGGAAACTTGCGCCGTGCCAGCATCGCCTATCGCCACGCCCTCAGCCTGCGCCCCGACTTCTGGGAAGCACACAGCAATCTGGGCGTCGTGCTCCATGACCAGGGCAAGCTGGACGAAGCGATAGTGGAATACCGCTCCGCCAAACGCCTCAAACCCGAAGAAGCCAGCGTCCGCAACAACCTGGGAAATACTCTTTGCGACAAGGAAGACTTTGATAGCGCAATCGCGGAATTTACCGATCTCTACCGTCAGAGTCCGGAATGGGAAGGCGGTCACAACTGCCTGGCCCGCGCCTACATGTCGAAGCGGGACTACCCATCGGCCATTCGCGAGTTACGGGCCGCTATCGCCGCCAATCCCGCCGGAGCTGCCGAACACCGCGTTCTGGGGCAGGCCCTCCTGCTAACGGGAAAGGACCAGGAAGCCCTGGACGTCCTCCGCAAGGCCGTTACGCTCAATCCCGAATCCGGTCTGGCCCACCACTACCTCGGCACTGCGCTCGTGAATACCCAGCAACTGGCGGAGGCTGAAAAGGAATTTCGCGTAGCCCTCCGGATCGAGCCCAGCGCCCAGAATCACTATTCCCTGGCGGCCTGCCTGATGGCCGTTAACCAATACGAAGAGGCTCTCGGAGAACTCGAGATCGCGTCCCGCATGGATCCCAGCCAGAACCTTTACCGGGCTCGCATGCAGGAAGTCGTCCGGCTGATCACAACGCCGAAATAACTAGTGCCACCACCCCGAACCATAGGACATACCTGTTGTATGCACTCACGTGCATCGCCTTTCCGCCATCGCCAAACCTAAAATATAGGAAGAAAACGCGGCGCTCGTGGAGCCGCCGGGGCGAAGATTCGATATGGAAACTACCGCTGCCAAGCAAGCCCGGGAGAAGACCGTCAACCCTGCTGCACTGTCCGCTCCAGAGCGGCGCGCGCCGTCGGGGTCCGCGCCCGGTGTCCCCTCGGAAAAAAGAGCCATCGGCTACGGCATGCCCTGTTCGCGCTGCCACGCCTACTATCCCGCCGACATGCAGGCCTGTCCGATCTGCAAGTCGCCGGATCGGGTCTCGCCCACCGAACCTGTCGCGCACTCCATGGCTTCCGCGGTGCCGCAACCCGCAACCGGCGGACAAATCGACGACGACCGCGAGCGTTTCCTGAAAGAGCTCAAGTCACAGGCCTTCGCTTCCCACACTCAGATCAACGCCGCAGCCACGTTCCGGTGCGTTCTCGAGCACCAGCACAGCGGAGCCACCGAACCGGCCGCAGTGTGCCATAGTTGCTACGGCGAGGCCCGCCAGCAGGC
>DATFVD010000405.1:0-3575 GCA_035260505.1 Terriglobales bacterium | reverse complement strand
ATGAATGTAGCCCTATGGATGGTTCAAGGCATCCTGGCGTTCGCCTTCATCGCCGCCGGTGCGATGAAGGTGTTTGCCTACGAGAAGTACAAAGCAATGTCCGAGAAACAAAATGGGCCGAGCGGCCTGACGCGAGGGCTTATTTCCTTCATCGGCGTTGCTGAACTCACTGGTGCCATCGGGATCGTTTTACCCATGGCGGCCGGGGTCGCTCCGTGGCTCAGCGTATGGGCAGCCGTTGGGCTTGCAACAGTCATGCTGTTGGCGATTGGCTACCACGTGCGTCGCCGGGAGTCGCCGTCTGCCCCGGCTATTCTCTTTGCGCTCGCAGTTTTTGTGGTGTTCGGGCGTTTTTCTCAAACGAAGTAAACAAGGGGCAAACGCTGCCGCCGCCGGTTCTGTCCGCATCGGGGCCGCGCGGACGTGCTATTTGGCTTCTTGCGAACGTGAACCACCAGCTCGAATGTGATCCTCGAATCAGGATCCACAGAGGTCAGCATGAAACCGCAACGTAATATCGCCCGTGTCGTCACCGTTCCTCGACTCGCGCCCGGATTCGTTGGTCCCGGACACCTTACAGCCGCAGTCGTGTCACCTGAGGATTTCGTCCTCAACGATCCGTTCATCGTGCTGATGGATGACCGTCTCGAGATCGGCGACCGCACAGTGGGAGAGCCACACCCGCACGCCGGATTCGAAACGGTTACGCTCATTCTTGATGGCGCAATCTATGATCGCGACGAGGGCGGCGTGATAAAGGCCGGCGAGGCGCAATGGATGACGGCTGGACGCGGAATCATCCATGGAGAAAACGTGATGACAAAGGGGAAGGTTCGCCTGCTCCAATTATGGTTGACGCTCCCGAAGCACCAGCGATGGACCACTCCCGGCTTTCAGACGATCCACGCGGATGCAGTACCGGTCCGCCGTGAGGCTGGTGTCGAGGTCCGGATATACAGCGGCGCTTCCGGCAGCCTCCATTCGACAACCAGGAATCATGTCCCCGTCACCATGACGGAGATCACCATGGACCCGCAGAGGTCTGTAGATCAGGAGCTCCCGACGTCATACAACGGCTTTGCATACCTTATCAACGGCTCGGTACAGGTCGGCGGTGCCGTGCTGAAAAGAGGTCAGGTCGGATGGTTAGATCGGCCCCTTGATCGGCCCAATGACGAGGACACGAGCGTTCTCCACGTCGTTAGCGGAAACGAAGGCGCGCGCCTCGTGCTGTACGCCGGTCAACCTCAGGGGGACACAATCGTCTCCCACGGGCCGTTCATTGGAGATACAAAGGAGGATATCGTCCGGCTTTTCTCCGAATACCGTGCAGGCGAATTCGTGCGGATGACCGACCTCGCGCGACAGGACGGCTGAACCCGTTTTGTGAGTGGCAAATGAAAGGGAGTATTCACCCCACAATCAGAGATCTTAATCCGATTGCTCCCGAATGACGGGCTAACCAGAAGAAACCTAATTACTTCTCGATTGCCGACAATCCAGGAGTTGGCCGTTCCCTGTGCTTCTTGCTAGTTATCGCGCCGAGATCGGCAAAGGACCGGGCCGAGTTCGTGTTGCTTGCTACATCTGCGACCCGATGATTCGGTCGAGCAATGCGGCGAAGGCGTGCCAGGCGGGGGTCATTCCGATGGGGACGGATAGGGCGACGGTTGCAAAGACAACCGGCGCGGCCCACATGGTGGAGCGGTGGATGCGGCGGATAGAGATGGCTTCGAAGACGACGAGAATGAGAAGCAGGATGCCGAGGCCGGTGACGGCTCCAGCGGCGGGCGGAAATCCGATGCGGCCCCAGGGAAAGCGGCCGAAGGCGGCGGCGACGAGAGCCGAGGTGGCGATCAGGATCAGACGCTTGTGCGCGTCGGGCCTGCGCCGGGCGCGCCAGGAAGCATAGATGACGATGGTGAAGCCGACGATGCCGATCAGTGGGATGGCAGCGGAGACGGCGGGGTCGAGCGGGCCAATTTTCACTCCACGATGAAGCGCGTCGATGGCAGCGATCACGCCGAGCACGATCATGATGGGCGGAAGGCAGAAGGCGACGGTGCCCAAGGAACGATGCCATTTGACGCGTCGAGCGGAGATGAGGGCGGCCTGCACAACGAATAGCAGCATCCAGAGGGTGAAAACCGCGCCATGGATGTGGAGGATAGGGCTGGGAAGCGGTGCGCGCAACATGCCCGCCTGGAAGTAAGTTGGTGAGAAGCCGATGTAGACGCAGACACAGAGCAGGATCGCCATGCCGCTGTAGAAGACGCGTTCGACGGTTCGATTGACAGATCTATACGCGGGCTCGTGGGCGGACGCAGGCACAAAGATCGAGTCCGTTGCCATGTCCTTCTCCGTTTGCAAGGTTGGGTGCTGCGCGCCGGAAATGGACTTACCGGGATGCGTGGAAGATATCACCCAATGAGGGCGTTTTACAAACCTGATAGTGCCGCGAACGCGGGATCGGTACTTGCTCGAAGAAGAGACCGGCGAAAGACTTACCGAAGCCGATCAGTCCTCGCAAGTCGGCAAAGCGGAAGCGATCCGCGGTTCGGCTACCGGTTCCTCCCGTATCACGGGCAGACCGGAAGCAATTCTCAAATTAGCGCTTATGGGGCTTGCCCCGTCTCCGGAGCCGCGGCACGCCGAGTCTCTGCGGGATGTCCGGCGTCTCTTCTTGGGGCCGAGCATCGAGATTGCCTTCTTTCGCGGCCTGCTAATACCGCTCGCGACTCCCGAAGCGGAACACGAAGCCGGTGACAAAGCGAACATTATTCTGAAACTGCATCGCCGCGGTGGAGTTGGCAAACGTGGTACGCAGATAGTCAGCGCCGACCCGCACTGCAAGCGGCCCGGCGACGGTGTGTTCGACTCCGCCACCAACTGCATAGGAGAATCGCATCACGGTTCCACCGAGGTAATAGGTTCCTTTGACCGGAACCGCGCTGTTCACCAGACTGACGCCGGCCAAAGTGTGCGCGAAGATCCGTGTATTTCCAAAATCCATGGGATAGAACTCGGGACCGGTCAGAAAGCTCAGAACGTTGCCGCTGTGCCCGGTGCCGAGCACGTTGCCGGCGCGGGCATAGCTCGAATCCACCATCATTCCCCAGCGCGCGTTGAAGTCAAGAAACCCATTGGTATCCACTCCGCTAAGGCCAACGTGTTGTCGCGATGGCGTATCCAAAACGAGATAGGTATAACCAGCACTCGCCTCAAAAACCGGGCCACTGGCCGCGACTGTCGGTGCTCTGGTTACAAAACGTTGCGCGACCAACGGTGCAACCAGGAAGAGAATGCAAGCCGCGATTGTTTTCATGATTCTCATCTCCTGCGGAGGTCCTGCAGCCACCCATGACCACCAGCAACAAACTCGATCCCACTTCGTCTAGCATTCTTCTGGCCAAGCGCCTCGCCTTCCTTTCCGCCCTGAATTCTCCGGGCAATCTGAACAATCTAAAGCCAACTGAACCTTGCACCGCTGCCAGGCACACCCAACAAGAACCGAGTGCATTGCAATCAAGCCCCATAATGGGAAACTGAGAGAATCGTCAGGTCCGTAATGGCCC
>DATFVD010000404.1:0-2515 GCA_035260505.1 Terriglobales bacterium | reverse complement strand
GAGTGAAGGAATCAGAAGTGTGGCAGAAGACTCGCCAAACGAACTGGAGCAGCCTGGGCCGCGAGATTTGCTCCCACTGGAAATTGTTTCTCTATTTGACACTCTTGATGATGATGATGAACTTTGCCTCGCACGGCACGCGGGATATGTTTCCAACCTTCCTCCAGCGCCAGTGGGGAATGGGTCCGACCCAGCGCGCCCTGATCACCGCGATCTCGATGGCGGGAGCGCTCCTCGGAGGCCTGCTGTTCGGCTTTTTGTCCGACCGCTTCGGACGCCGCCGCGCGATGATCACCGCACTCGTCAGTGCGGTCGCGCTGGTCCCGTTGTGGGCCTACGCGCCATCACTGGCATTGCTGGTGGTCGGAGCTTTTCTGATCCAGTTCATGGTGCAGGGAGCGTGGGGCATCATTCCAGCCCACCTCTCCGAATTGTCACCCGACTCGGTGCGCGGATTTCTTCCCGGATTCGCCTACCAGTGTGGCGTGCTTCTAGCCGACTCGGTCGCCTACGGGGAGGCAATTCTCGCGCAGCACACGAGCTATGCCAATGCCATGGCTCTGACCGCACATTCGTGGTGTTCACGCTGGCGGCCGCGGTGGTGGCGCTGGGGCGCGAGCAGAAAGGTATTCAATTCGGTGCCTAGTTCGGCTAGAGGCTGCGCAGCCGATGCGGGCTGAGAGTCAGCCAAGTGCGGCAGGAATTGCGATGGGCGAAAAGATAAACATTCTCGATGTTTCGGCGCGCGACGGGTTGCAGAATGAGCCGCGGCTCGTTTCCACGACAGGCAAACTCGCGTTGATCGCAAAGTTGGTGCAAGCGGGAGTGCGCGACATCCAGGCGACAAGCTTTGTACATCCCCGTTGGGTTCCGCAGATGGCGGACGCCGAGGCCTTGGCTGCACACTTCGGTGAATTTCCGGGCGTGCGTTTTTCCGCTCTGGTTCCGAATCTCAAGGGATACGAACGCGCGGTCGCTTCCGGCGTCCGATACCTCGAGTTTGTCTTGTCCGCGAGCGATACCTTCAATCGCAAGAACTTGAATCGCACTCTGCCCGAGTCGCTCACGTTGCTTGAAGAAGTGAGCAGTGCGGCAGAGCGCGACGGCGTGACGATTCGCACCGGTATTTCGACCAGCTTCCATTGTCCGTTCGAAGGCACAATTTCCCCTGAAGCATTGCTCGCCGTCGTGAAAGCGTCGCGCGACCTGACCCCGTGGCGGGTTGCGATCTGCGATACCGATGGGATGGCTTTCCCTGATCAGGTGCGCGATGCGGTCGCGCTCGTAACCGGGGAACTCAAGCTTCCTCCGACCGAATTGGCGCTTCATTTCCACGACACTTATGGCCGCGGTCTTGCCAACACGCTCGCCGGGCTCGATGCCGGCGTCCGCGAGTTTGATGCCTCCACGGCTGGCCTCGGGGGCTGCCCGTACTGCCCGGGAGCGAGCGGCAATCTTGCCACCGAAGATCTGGTCGCGTTTCTGCAGGGCATGGGGTATGAAACCGGGATTGATCTCGACAAACTGTGCGAGGCGGCGGAGTTTGCTTCCGGCTTTACCGATAGGGAATATCAGGGCCATCTGCTCCGCGTCCATCGTGCCGCGATCAGCACAAGTCAGGTGAAATCCCGCTAGGGGCGCTCATGGCTCTTCCACTTACCGGCATTCGCGTTCTGGACGTCACTAATGTCCTGGCCGGTCCTTTTTGCAGTTATCAGCTTGCGCTCATGGGTGCTGAAGTCATCAAGATCGAGCAACCGGGAAGCGGTGATCTCGCTCGCCGGCTCGGAGCTGATCCAGACACTGTCAGCAAACTGATGGGTGCATCTTTCGTTGCCGTGAACGCGGGCAAACAATCCCTAACGCTCAACCTCAAGCATGCGGACGGCAAGAAGATTTTCAAACAGCTTACCGCGGAATCCCACGTCGTCGTGGAGAACTTTCGGCCTGGCGTGATGAAGCGACTCGGACTCGACTATCCCGTTCTCTCCAAAATCAATGCGAGCCTTGTGTATTGCGCCATCTCGGGCTTCGGACAAGAAGGCCCGCTCGCTATGCGTCCTGCATACGATCAGGTTATTCAAGGCATGGCAGGAGTAATGAGCGTGACCGGGGACGAGGCCAGCGCGCCTTTGCGCGTAGGCTATCCAGTGTGCGACACCGTTGGCGGAATCACAGCGGCTTTCGCCATCAGTGCTGCGCTTGTCGGCGCCAAGACCACAGGCGAAGGCCGGATGATCGACGTCTCCATGCTGGAATCCTCGCTCGCCACCATGGGTTGGGTGGTTTCAAATTATCTGAACTGCGGCGTCGTGCCACAACCGATGGGAAATGAGAACTTCACGGCCGCGCCCTCGGGCACATTTCGGACGGCGGATCGGCTGCTCAACATCGCCGCCAACGAAGATTCTCAATACCACTCTTTGTGCGATTTGATCGAACGCACCGACCTGAAAACCGATCCGCGCTTCGCCGATCGGCAGACTCGCAAGAACAACCGTCATGCCATCAACGC
>DATFVD010000403.1:0-5233 GCA_035260505.1 Terriglobales bacterium | reverse complement strand
GAACAGCCACAGGCCGTAACTGAAATGCCAGGACGCGGCGACGATGCCGAGCCCGTAAAAGGCGATCATCCAGGGATTGTGGAATTGTGCTTGCACCTTCGCAAATGCCAGGTCGGGATGCGTTGGCAGGTGCACTCCGGTGAAACGCAGGGAATAAGTGTGCTGCACCATGTAGATGAGCGCGACGATACCGGTCCAGCGCTGCGAGGTATAGAGCCAGTTTCCGGTCCAGGGATAATCGGCGACGTTGGTATCGCCCTGATACCAGATGAAGATACCGTAGATGGCGTGGTAGAGGATCGGAATCCAGATGAAAAACAGTTCCAGCAGAAAAACGAAAGGCAGGCTGTTCAGAAATGCGACTTGCCTGCCATAGGCTTCGGCGCCTTTGAACGCTTCAGCGTTCGAGATGAAGTGTTCGAGAAGGAAGGCTCCAATGGGCACAACGCCGCTGAGGGAGTGCAGGCGGCGCAACAGAAACGAGGTTCCCTCGCCAGCGCGCAGTGGAGCGACGCCCGTCTTGATTTTGGGAGTGACTTTACTGGGGGTGATGGGACTGGCCGTTGACGCTACGATGACTGCTCCTTACGTGGTCCGATATGCGAACTAAAACTAATGATTATCGTGTTGACGGAGAAGGGAAGTCAAGGCGACTTCGCCCGTGTGACTTCGCCCGTGCTTCGAAACAGTTCGCACCGGCGATCACGGAAAATATGGGTTGACCTGCGTGTCGTTGTGGCGTGTAATGAAGCCGCTTTTCTCAGAGACTTTATTGTTTTGGCACTTTGTCCGTTGCCGCGCGTCAACATGCGACTGCAAGCCCATTCTTGAACTGAGGTGTGTGTGGACGCCAACGCCGCGACGATACTTGCTGGAATCTTGGGCGCTATTGTCGGTGCTCCGGCTGGGTTCTTCCTGGAGCGTCTGGTAAACCGAGCACGGCTCAAGATCAGCTATGCGGAGACCGCCTACGAAGACATTTACATGTTCCCCGAAGAAGTGCGACAACGCATGGCAAGGCACACCGACTTCATACAATTTGTTAGCGCCCTGGTCAAGTGGTCTCTTCAACAAAGGCTCATCGGTAATTTATTTACTCGCGAGGAGTTGCGGCAGCTTCGCGAGTTTGGACAACATTTCAAAGATTGGCGAGAGAAAACTAATGCGCGGATCGAAGAAGAGATCCTTCCGACGCTCGCCGTAGGGGGAGCGGACGTTGAACGACTTATACCCGACGTTGAGGCGGACTACAACTTGTTTTACCCTTCCAAGCTTAGTCAGGATCTGCGCACGGATCGTATCAACACCGTGTCTCGGCTTGTCGAACTATATGAGTTACACCTGAGCCGATTTGCACTAAGCATGGCCTGGCTAGACGAGTTCCTTAGGCATGTCGACGCCTTTCTCAAGGAGGGCCGCGGGACCTCGGGGCGGGTCATCGTGCGGATCTCAATCGGAAACAGCGGCTATCGCGACGCGATCATTCAAACTGAAGCCAAATTGCTGGTCGGTGACAAGATAGTCCGAGTGCCTATGCAAACCGCGAGCCGCCCGTGGGAGACATTGGAAACCAAGGGGCCGTCCCAGTTTTATGTCATCAGCCCAAGGTCGTTCCTCGTCTTGGAATTTCTGGTGGACGAAAACCTCAATGCGAAGGCAGATCTCGACAAGCTTAGGAACGAGCTCCGCAGAGGAGTTAAGGCTACCCTTACGGTCCTTGGAATAGACGGGGCAAGTGTTGCCGGACAGTCCTTTACCGCGACGCTGCAGTAAGAGCGAGCAAAGTCATTAGGGGCGATGGGCAAACTTAGCCCGTCGACTGCGACTCATACCACTTCAGGAATCCGCGGAACGCCTCACCGCGATGGCTGTACTGGGCCTTTTCTACCGCGCTTAGTTCGGCAAAGGTCTTGCCGATTTGCGGGAAGTAGAACAGCGGATCGTATCCGAATCCGTGCTGGCCTCGGGGCGCGTCCAGAATGAGACCTTCGGCGGTGCCGCGAAAGGTGTGAATCGTTTGGCCGTCGCGGGCCACCGCTATCACGCAGACGAATCGCGCGCTACGTTTTTCCGCCGCGACGTTGCCTAGTTCGCGCAGCACGAGAGCGTTGTTCGCTTCGTCAGCATTTGTGACAGCGGCGAATGAGTTGTCGGCGGCGTAGCGGGCGGAGCGTACTCCGGGAGCGCCGCCGAGAGCGTCTATCTCCAGGCCGGAGTCATCGGCCAGCACCAATTCGCCGGGAACAGCCAGACTGTACGACTCCGCTTTCTTGCGCGCATTTTCCTCGAACGTGGTCCCGTCTTCGACAACCTCGTGCAGGGAAGAAAAGTTCGGGATGTTGGCGATGGTGATGCCGAAGGATGCGGCGGCTCCGGCGAAATCGCAAAGCTTGCCGGCGTTCGAGGTTGCCAGCAGAACCGTGGGCGAGGTCATGCGGCCTTTGCTGATCTTAACCCACGCCACAATGAGCACGCCCAGACTGATCAGCGAGACGACGATTCCAGCTGCACGATCGCTCGTCTGCCGGAAATGAACTTGTACGTCGTTGTCTCCAGCGGCAATCGGAATGACGATCAGGCCGGTAACCTCGGTTGTCCGCGTGGCGGTCGGCTTGCCGTTGACGAACACCTCCCATGCCGGATAGTGGAAGAGGCGCACGATCAAATTTTGCCGTGCGGTGGCATGAACGCTGAAGTGTTTTTCCGTTTTACCCCACGCCAGCATCTCGCCAGGAACTGCCGCTCCCTTGTCGTCGCTGACGCGCGGCAGAGATTTGTTCAACTCGTACGGATCCGCTCCCGCCGGGACGTATTCGTCGCTACCCTCGTAGCCGGTGCCATCGGCGAGGGCAGCACTCATTTCCCGGATATCGTCGGCCGTGTCCCACCAGGGACGCTGGATGTGATACCCGGCGAGGATAACCACCGCCAGCAGAGCGGCAGACGCCAGCACTCGCGACGTCCAGCGTTTGGTGGCCATCGTCAGAAGCATGGCCAAAGCGGCGTTCATACACAGCAGCCAGCGGAAGGGAAGTTGTACGAAGCGGAACTTGGGCAAGTGCTGCCAGAGCAGATTGCTAAGGGAAAACATCAGGAGGGCGGTAACGGCACCCCATCCGGAAAGCAGCATCCAGGGAATGTGGTCGGGAGATGCCGCTATGCGTCTGACCCTCGACCGCCGGGAAAACCAGATCGCGAAAACCAGGACGCCGATTTCGGCGAGCGCTATGGTTGAAACCAGAAGATTGAAGCGGTTGTGATCGGGATCGGGAATGGTCGTGAAAAGAAAATTGTCCTGCGGGCGGACGCCGGGCGACAGCACCTCGTTGAGGTTGATCCATCCCTGTTCGTAGATTGCCGGGAGCAGATAAAACGAGGCCAGGCCTGCGCCAAGCGCGGTGGCGAGCGCCGTTCGCAACAACGGACGCCAGGATCGATTCTGCATTGCCAACAAAGTTGCCAGCCCGGCCACTGAATAGTGGATCATCACGGCTGCTGGCAGGTTCGTCAGCCAGGCCGCCGCCAGGGTGAGACTCAGCCACAACGTCGGGCGAAAACTATGTTGGCCAGGTAGCTGGCAGTTGTCCTGAGCTGCTAAAGCCGGCACTTTTGCCGAGCTTATGGCACGACTGAAGTCTTGCCCTTCCCAAAACGTGCGCGACCTGGAAGTTTCTTCGCCGCCGCCGATATCATGGTGGGTGATGGCGGACCGCGTGAGCCGTAACAAGCAGAGCAGAAGAAGCGGCAGCACAGGGGCGGCCAGCAACTCGGCGTATGCGCTCCGCCAGTAGATGATCAGCAAGTGGTAAGGATTCAACGCATAGAACACGGCCGCAAACAGGGCGTCCGGGGCGGGGAACCACTCGCGGGCGAGCCGGTACATGGATGCTCCGGCAAGCGTGAGCACAATCCAGCAATATGCGCCAGGCACCATCTTCCAGGGCAGAGTGGCGCCGAGGGCGGCACCCAGCGTCCAGGAAGCGGGAGGATAAAACAGGAAGCGCGCCTCGCCGTATCCCCAGTGCGCCAGCGCCGCCCACCGCGGATATGCGATGCCATCCTTCCATTGCCTGACGACTTCCATCCACGAAAACATGTGGAACTCGAAATCGTGGCCGGAGGGACTGCCCCACCAGAAAAACGGGGTGATGGCCAGCAGACAGATGCCAGCCAGCAGCAACACACGCGAAATCGAATTGCTGGGCAAATGGTCTTTAGCTTACCTGAAGCTCCGGATTTCCCGTAGAGACGTGGTTTGCCGCGTCTGTTTTCACCGAGGGGACGGGCAAGCCGCGTCTCTACAAGTAGGATCGGCGGCGCAGAGCAAATTCTATTGCATCAGAAAATTCTTGGAAAATTAACCACACCGAAACCATTCACTTGGGAGTGTAGAGATACTCTGCGATCAACGAGCTAGAACGGACCGCCGGGGGCTAGGGCGACACCAAAGACGGGGTGTCGATCTGGTTCCCGGTTTTTGCTGGATCATTTCTGCAGGTAATCGACGGGGCGGTACTGGGTGAAGCTTGCGGACTCGCTTCCAGGGCGGACGTTTATAGCTTGGCGACTATTGGCTGACGGTCGCGGGAGTTCGTTGACGGTGCAGTTCCGCGAGGAAAGCATCTTCGTCGAGCGCATTGCCGGTCCGCAGCAAATCCAGCAGTGGATCGTCTATGTCGGTTGCGGCGCTGCTGGTCGGGCTCAGATCAGCCGCGTTGGCGACCAGGGAACGAGGAGAAGTTTCCAGTTGCGGAGTGACGCCCGGCCGTCCGGTGAGGAACTCGATGAACTCGCCGACGCTTTTGCGCTGCTCCTCGGTGCGGGCGGGAAATTCAATGCCCATACCACGTCCTGGATGCATGACCCGGACCAAACCTTCCGTGTGAATCTCCATCCCGGCGGTTCGCAGGCACAGGTCGACGGCCGAAGACTGAGGGAAGGGAGATTCGGTCTGCACATAGCAGCCGCCCAGACTAAGATCTGTCAATTTGCATTGGCTCGCCGCGTCGGGTTCTTCGGGTAGAGCCTCATGCGCCCGCGCAGTCAGCCACTCGCCCATTTCCTCGCGCATCTTTTCGTCCATGTCGCAAAAGCGGAGGCCGGTTTGGCCGTTGGGTGTACTCCAGGCAACTTCCACCTCACCTTCAATGCCGGCGCCGCCTTCGGGAAGCTCGAAGGAGACACGAAAGAGACCCCCGGATGGAAGGGGCTTGGCCGCCAATATATCCATGCC
>DATFVD010000402.1:0-10006 GCA_035260505.1 Terriglobales bacterium | reverse complement strand
GATGGTCAATATCCTTGATCCCAGGGAGGGCGAGTCCATATATGATCCTGCATGCGGGACGGGAGGCATGTTGCTGGAATCGATTCATCATGTCCGCGAACAGCACGGCGACGACCGCACGTTGTGGGGCAAACTTTTCGGCCAGGAGAAGAATCTCACTACATCGGCTATCGCTTGAATGAACCTGTTTTTGCATGGCACAGCGGATTTCCAAATCGTGCGAGGGGATACGCTCCGCAACCCAGCATTTTTCTCTGGCGACAATCTTGCCACTTTCGATTGTGTCATCGCCAATCCGCCCTTCTCTCTGGAAAAATGGGGCGAGGAAGTCTGGTCGAGCGATCCGTATGGTCGGAACTTTGCAGGTATGCCGCCCGGCAAGAGCGGGGACTACGCTTGGGTTCAGCACATGATTAGATCGATGGCTCCTGGCACGGGACGCATGGCAGTGGTTTTGCCACACGGCGCACTCTTTCGCATGGGAAAAGAGGGTGAGATCCGAACGCAGATTCTTCAGATGGATTTGCTCGAAGCCGTGATAGGTCTCGGGGCAAATCTTTTCTATGGCACTGGCCTCGCGGCTTGCATTCTCGTTCTCCGGCACCGCAAAGTGCACGAACGGAAGGGAAAGGTGCTAATCATTGATGCCTCACGCGAATTCAAGACCGGCCGGTCGCAAAACGAACTTCTGCCGCAGCATGCCGAGAGAATTCGCTCCTGGTATCGCGATTACACGGACGCGGAAGGCGTCGCCCACGTTGTAACGCTGGATGAAATTGCTGCGAACGACCATAACCTTAGCATCCCGCGTTACGTCGAACCGACCACTGCATGCGATGTGCTCAGTGTACCAGAGGCGATGGTGCGGCTGCAAAAGGGAGCTGAGGCTGCATTCGCGGCCGAGGAGAAGCTCATCGGCACGCTCAAACGTGAGGGGCTGCTCACATGACAACCCATATCACGCAACAACAACTTGAATCCTACCTCTGGGGCTCTGCCACGCTTTTGCGAGGGACGATCGATGCAGGCGACTACAAGCAATTTATCTTCCCGCTGCTTTTCTATAAACGCCTCTGCGACGTGTTCGACGAGGAGACGCGAGCCGCCCTCCAGGAGTCCGGCGGCGACAAGGAATTCGCCGCCTACCGCGAAAACCACCGCTTCCAAATTCCGTCCGAGGCCCATTGGCGCGAGTTGCGAAAGGCGGCGACGAATGTCGGACGCGCTCTACAACTTGCGATGCGCGCCATCGAAACGGCGAATCCCAATAAGCTGTACGGCATCTTCGGTGACGCACAGTGGACGAACAAAGATCGGCTTTCGGACGCAATGTTGCGCGATCTGATTGAACATTTCAGTTCCCTCGAACTCACGATCGCTAATCTCCCCGAAGATGAATTAGGCAACGGCTACGAATACCTCATCAAAAAATTCGCTGACGATTCCGGCCACACGGCTGCGGAGTTTTACACTAACCGCACTGTGGTTCACCTAATGACTGAGATATTGGAGCCGCAGCCAGACGAATCCATCTACGATCCGACATGCGGTTCCGGCGGGATGCTGCTTTCGTGCATCGCTCATCTGCGCCGACAGGGAAAAGAATGGCGCAACGTCCGGCTATATGGGCAGGAGCGGAATCTAATGACCTCCTCTATCGCCCGGATGAATTGCTTCCTTCACGGGACTGAGGATTTTCAAATCGTCCGTGGTGACACGCTCTCCGAACCGAAGTTCGTGCAAGGCGACCGCCTTATGCGGTTCGACGTGGTACTCGCAAATCCGCCCTACTCCATCAAGCAATGGGATCGCGACGCCTTCTCTTCCGACCCGTGGGGCCGCAATCTTTATGGCACCCCGCCGCAGGCAGGGCCGACTACGTGTTCTGGCAACACATCTTATTCAGCCTCACGGAAAAAAAAGGCCGCTGCGCGATCCTGTTCCCGCACGGTATCCTTTTCCGGCAGGAAGAGGCCGAGATGCGGCGCAAGCTCATCGAAGCGGACTTGATCGAGTGCATTCTCGGCCTCGGGCCGAATCTCTTTTACAACTCACCAATGGAGGCCTGTGTCGTGATCTGTCGCTCATCGAAATCAAAGGCGCACAAAGGCCGGATTCTCTTCATCAACGCCATCGCCGAAGTCACCCGAGAACGAGCCCAGAGCTTCCTGACCGATGACCACATCCAGCGCATCGTTGCGGTCTACCGGGCCTTCAAAGACGAACCCGGTTTCACGCGTGTTGCAGGGCTAGAGGAAATTCGGGCGAAAAACGGTAACCTTAGTATTCCGTTGTACGTGCCACTTTCAGCGGGGTTATCGACAGCTGGAGAAACGTCCAGCGTCTCCGATGTGGCTGCGGCACTCACTGTATGGCTGAAAAGCTCAGCACAAGTTCGTGCATCGGTCGAGAACATTTGCGGCACGGGCGCCAGCGCCAGCTTCGACATGCCGCGTGTGAATCTCGACTGGACTTCGCTTCCGCTTTTCCGGCGGAACAACTGGACTCGCGTCCGTTTCGGCGATGTGGTGGACAACCTCAACGAGAGGGAAGAGGATCCTGCTGGCGCCGGGCTGGAGCGCTTTATCGGGCTGGAGCATCTCGAACCCGGGTCGTTACACATCCATGCGTGGGGCAACGTAGCTGACGGGACGACGTTCACGCGGCGCTGTCGGCCGGGGCAGGTGCTCTTCGGCAAGCGCCGCGCGTATCAGCGCAAGGTGGCAGTGGCGGAGTTCGACGCGGTGGTATCCGGCGACATCTATGTGCTCGCCCCGAAAAAGAACCACCTCCTGCCGGAACTTCTGTCGTTCCTCTGCCTTTCGGAGCGGTTCTTTCGGCACGCTGTCGGAACTTCCGCCGGTTCACTCTCACCGCGCACCAACTGGACCGATCTCGCCAGGTTCGAGTTCGACCTCCCGCCGCTCGACCAGCAGCAGTGCATCGCTGAAATCCTATGGGGGGTGGATAACACGCTTGCCGCATGGAAAGCCACTCTGAAACAACACGCCGAAACCCTCTTTGCATTCGCCTCGTCAGCCACGCTCCGCGGACTGCGCAATGAATCGACTCAGCGGACCGCAATCGGCGAAATCCCGGCATCGTGGCGCATCCTCCGCATCGAAGAAGTAACCGAGCACAGCGCTTATGGGCCGCGCTTTCCCGGTTCGAGCTACAGTCCTGACGGAAATGCGTGGCAAATCCGCACGACAGACTTTGA
This sequence comes from Terriglobales bacterium, assembly GCA_035260505.1. Lineage (GTDB taxonomy): Bacteria > Acidobacteriota > Terriglobia > Terriglobales > Acidobacteriaceae > Acidiflorens. The sequence goes on along the minus strand of DATFVD010000402.1, from coordinate 6,786 downwards.
TCGTGCCGGCGGAATAAACTTTTCCCAAATTCCTTCAGCTAAGCTCGACGAAGACACCATCTTACTACATCGGTTGAAGACAGGAGATTTTCTGCTCTCCCGTTCCGGCGAGTACGCTGGTTTGACAGCGGTGTTCTCCGAACCAGACGACAACCGTTCATATATTCCCGGAGCATTCCTCATTCGCTATCGACTTTCCGAGGCATTGGATCCCGAATATTTGCTGACACTCTGCAACGCGGCGTTTGGCGAGAAGTTCGTGAAGCCACTCGCTACTGGCAGCGCCCAGCCGAATATCTCTGGGAGCGCCTTCTCCGGCTTATTGGTTCCGGTGCCGCCGGTCAATGAGCAGCGCGAAATCGTTCGGAAGGTTGCCGAGTTTCAGCGTGCTGGTGCGAAACTGACAGAACATGTTAAACGGACACAACAAGTTCTCTCTGCACTCGTGAACACTTTCAACTGACCCGGCCATGAGCTTCACCGAATCCAACACCGTCGAGCAGATGATTCTCGATGCGTTGTCGTCCGGTAGCGGGGGTTGGGGCGGTTCGCCCGGCGGGGAGTTGCGCCCACCCAAATGGGACTACCTGCCGGCCATGGAAATTCCGCGTCAGCCTGGCGACGTTATGGTGGAGTCGTGGTTGCGGCCGGCGCTCATCCGGCTGAACCCCGAAATCGCCGCTCAGCCCGACCGCGCCGACGAGGTCATCTATGCGCTGCGGGCGATTCTGCTTTCCGTCCAGGCGGATGGGTTAGTCCGGGCTAACGAGAATTTCATGGCTTGGCTGCGAGGCGAAAAGACGATGCCCTTCGGCTCGCACGGCGAGCACGCGCCGGTACGCCTCGTGGACGCCGCGGATCCTGCGCACAACCAGCTCGTGGTCACCAACCAGTGGATTTACCAGGCCGGCGTGGTGGAGAAGCGGTTCGACGTCATTTTCGTGGTTAACGGTCTGCCGCTCGTCATCGGTGAGGCCAAGACGCCCACGCGCAGCGCGGTAACGTGGTTCGACGGCGCATTCCAGGTTCACGAGATTTACGAGAAGCAGGTACCGGCGATGTTCGTGCCGAACGTTTTCTCTTTCGCCACCGAAGGCCGCCTGTTCCGCTACGGTTCAATCCGTATGCCGATTGATATGTGGGGACCATGGCGCGATGAGGAGAACCAGGAGGAAGGTAAGCTTCAACACGTCAGAGCGTCAGTCACGAACATGCTGCGACCTGACGTGGTGCTGGACATTCTGCAAAACTTCACACTCTTCGCGACGGACAAAAAACATCGCCGCATTAAGGTTATCTGCCGTTACCAGCAGTATTTCACCACTAACCAGATCGTGGACCGTGTGGTGAAGGGTTATCCCAAGAAAGGTCTCATCTGGCATTTTCAGGGTAGTGGCAAATCGCTGCTGATGGTTTTCGCGGCGCAGAAGCTGCGGCTGCATCAGAAACTCGGTAATCCCACGGTCATGATTGTGGTGGACCGCATTGACCTCGACACGCAAATCACCGCCACCTTCAATGCCTCCGACGTGCCGAACATGGTCGGCGTGGCCACGCGTCAGGAACTGCAAACCCTGCTCGGTCAGGACGTGCGCAAGGTACTCATCACAACCATCCACAAGTTCGGTGAGACCGGCGGTAAATTAAATGAGCGCTCGAATATTATCGTAATGGTGGACGAAGCGCATCGGACGCAGGAAGGCGATCTTGGCCGCAAGATGCGTGAGGCCTTGCCAAATGCGTTCCTCTTTGGTCTCACCGGAACGCCGATCAATCGGACGGACAAAAATACTTTCTGGGCCTTCGGTGCAGACGAGGACGAGAAAGGCTACATGAGCCGCTACTCGTTTCAGGATTCCATCCGGGACAAAGCCACGCTGCCGCTGCACTTTGAAGCACCGGAGGTGAAACTGAAAATAGACAAGGTGGCGATCGACGAAGCCTACCGGGCAATTACCGGCGATTTAAGCGAACAGGATCGCGACGACCTTGCCAAGCGTGCCGCCAAAATGGCGGTGTTAGTGAAAAACCCGGAGCGCGTGCGTGCTGTAGTTGACCACATCGTGAAGCACTTCCAGACGAAGGTCGAACCAAACGGTTTCAAGGCGCAGGTGGTGGCATTCGATCGTGAATGCTGCGTCCTCTACAAGTCCGTGATGGATGAATTGATAGGCCCTGAGGCCAGTGCCATCGTGATGACTTCCGGCCCCGCTGATCCACTCGAGTGGAGGCAGCATGTCCGCGACAAAGACGCTGAAGAAAAACTACTTGACCGTTTCCGTGATCCGGCTGACCCCCTGAAATTCGTGATCGTCACGAGTAAGCTGCTCACCGGCTTCGACGCGCCCATTTTGCAGGTGATGTATCTCGATAAGCCGATGAAGGATCACAATCTCCTGCAAGCGATCTGCCGGACAAATCGCGCCTTCGGGCAAGAGAAGACACACGGGTTGATCGTGGACTATATCGGGATTTTTGACGACGTGGCGCAGGCGCTCGACTTCGACGAGAAGGCCGTTCAAAAAATTGTTTCCAGTATCGATGAACTTCGGCAGACATTGCCGGTGCAGATACAAAAGTGCCTCACCTTTTTCGTCGGCGTGGATCGAACTGTGGGCGGCTATGAGGGTCTTATGGCCGCGCAACAATGTCTTCCGAACAACGAAGTGCGCGACAAGTTCGCCGCTGAATACTCGGTGCTCGGCACGATCTGGGAGGCGCTCTCACCCGACGCAATACTCAGCCCTTACGAGAATGATTTCCGCTGGCTGACACAGGTCTACGAATCCGTGAAACCGCCGAGCGGTAACGGCCGCCTTCTCTGGCACGCGCTAGGCGCAAAGACGGTCGACTTAATCAACCAAAACGTTCATGTAGAGTCCGTCCGCGATGATATCGAGACCCTCATTTTCGATGCCCAGGTGCTTGAAGATTTTCTCAAAGAAGTTGATCCCGGGAAGCGCGGGAGAGAAATCGAAGTCAAGCTCGTTGCTCGTCTCCGTAAACACCTTGGCAATCCGAAGTTTACCGAGTTGGGAGAGCGGTTGGAGAAAATCAAAGAGCGTCACGAAGAAGGATTTCTCACAAGTCTTGAGTTCCTAAAAGAAATACTCGAGTTGGCAAAGGAAGTGGTAGCCGCTGAGCGCGACGTCGATCCAGCGGAAGAGCGCGACCGTGCCAAAGAGGCACTCACGGAGCTATTTAAGGAAGCGAAAAACACCAATACGCACATCATCGTGGAGCGAATCGTGAACGACATTGATGATATCGTGAAGAAGGTGCGATTCCCCGACTGGCAGCTCACAAGCCAGGGCGAGCGGCTTGTCCAAAAGGAACTCCGCAAGACGCTTCTGAAATACCAACTTCATCGGGACCAGGAGCTATTCGACAAAGCCTACGGCTATATCCGGCAGTATTACTAAACTGTCTAAGCCACGTGGCGCTCCGTTACGGGATACGCTCATCGGGTACGGCTTCCTGGAAATTTTACGTCGGGCGAGCTGGACTGGTTATCGCTAGTGCTTACCATACAGCAGAACCTCAAGGCAAAGACGCTGTGGTTTTCGAGTCTCGCGACGTCCGCCCCATTGGGAGCAACCTCACTACATTCGTCTCAGTCGCTATAAAATAGGACTATACCCCAGGACAGATCTGTGGTTAACGCAGGGAGTTCACCAAAATCTGAACCCAATTTAAACCGCTGGCTCCCAATATCGGGATCAATAATGCTCCCATTATCGGACTCCATTGCAGCGGAGCCAAAACTCCAGAGCTTAGGTCGTTCAGCTGTTCGATCGTCGCCTTATAGCGTTCTGTTAAGGCAACGAGACCTCCCGGTGCACTGCCCGCGTGGATGTGGGTCGATCAGTTGACGCTCCCGGTTTGCCGAGCGGGTTAGGGGGCCGCGCGCTAGCCTTTACCTTGGCCCAACGCCGGGTGTTCCGGTTCAACCATTCTTTTCGCCAGTCAACCAAGTCCATAGACTCAAGCCCCAAGTGCGAACAGCATGTCCGCGACAAAGACGCCCAAGCCGCCAGACAAGCCCCAGTGATATATGGCAACCGACCACCAAACCGGCCTCGCTCACGCGCTGCTTGCAATCCAAAACGGGTCCGTTCCGGACCATCGAGCGTTCAGTTGCCCCTGGAATGTCAATAGCCTGGCAGCTTTTTTGCCCGACGCACCTCAACACTATCAACAGGTTGCGCCCGCGGTACTACCAGCTTGGCGCGGCGCACCTCGACGCTGTCAGGAGACCCTTGATCTAAGTGAGAGGCTTCCGGCGGATCTACCCAGCCCACTCGGGAAGTATTCGGAATCGTTGAGAGAACCCACAGGTTGCCACCGACGCCGTACATGTCGCCTATTTTGGATCCGTAGAGCGGCAGTTTGCTCATGTCCGAAAGATAGCCTTTGAATACGGTTGGCAGCGTTGTGCCGTCGAGGAGTGTAAGCACCTGGCGCGACCCAATCTCACGTTGTGGTACCGGTGGGGAGACCGGCAAAGCTCGAAGACTCCTCGGCACTTGAGTTTGGTTCTGCGGTGTTTGGTCGGCTTGATTTCTAGTGGCCAGCGTTAAGATCACGCCCAATCCAATTCCCAGTAATATCCACCCAATAGCACTCGGGGACCGACTTGGTGTGCTTGATGCCGCCGGGCGGCGATAGACTGGCGCTTGCGGGGGTGCTTGTAGCGCGGCCAGGGCCGCACGGATTTCTTCTTGCGATACCCCACCTTGGTAATCAGAGCCATTACCATTTACCCGGAAAGGATTTAGAGACATCCGTGTGCGCGAGTCCTGGAATGGAGCGTTCACAAGCAATGATAAGCGCTATTAGCCAGCGGCTGCCAGCAAGCGCATGTCTAGGTGCCATAGCTAGGAGCAAGTATCAGATGGCCCATTACAATTCTAGGATTTTGTACAACCACGATCCACCGTCAGATCTACCAACAATTCCGAGCCAAAAGAATGAAACTTCCAAACTGATGGCCGTCGTGTCTTGCGATCGACCAAAAAGCGTCGAAGTTCCAGCATAGGGCTGCTTCCTTGAGAACCCGGTCTTCGGCCGGTCTATCTCCAATCCGCTGCAGTTCGCACATCACATCTTGGCGGGCTTGCAATCGGCACACCAAAACTTTTTGTCGATACCGACGTGGGACCAGAATGGTTCCATTACCGAATATCACGTGGGCTGCTTACGGCAGTTTTAAACCACCACGGGCTCAAATTCCGTTGGAGTTTTACTTTCGCTAAAACGGGCATGCCTCGCTTTTACATGCACTTTCTTTCTAAAGTATACACTCCTTCGGACGTATTTTGAAGCACTGCATTTGTCCTGTATACAGGAACTTGATAAACAATAACTGGGAAGAAAATCCAAATGGCGAAGTGTATAGACGGTGGCTGGGTGCCCGAAGACGACCCGATGTTCAACGGCTCGTGGATGATTCACTCCGTCCGCAGGTCGAAGCCATCAACGACAGCTGGCGAATCCGAAAAAGCGGAGAAACCGAAGGAGGCCGAAGAGCCGCCACAGCAGAAGAAATAGGCCAGGAGGCACCATCAGCACCGATAACGCCACCCAAGGCCGCAGCGATGCCCGTTGGCCCGGCATTCCCGAAGGGTCCGCAGCGGGTCCTTCCGGCATTCCGGATACCGCCTCTAGTCTCCCAGGCAGCGGCCGACGAGCGGAAACGCCAGACCCAAGTGCCTGCTGCCGTTACCGCTCCTGCGGTGCCCGAGGTCCGGCGCGGCACCATGATGATGCCGACAACGCGGCCGCAGCCGCCATCATCGGAGCAGCCGCTGCCCACACAGCCGTCATCGCAGCCGCCGTCTACTAAGCCTGAAGTCACCTTTATCCCGGCGCGATCTTTTACACCTGGGCACGGGCGCAGCATCCAGGGGATCATCCTGCATTCAACCGATGGAGAAGGCCAGGGGGATATCAATACCCTGACTCAGACCGGCGTTTCCGTTCATTATTACGTCACCAGAACAGGGAAAATCTATCAGTTCGTCAAGACAGCGAGTACCCGGAGCTAGCCCGTCTACGGGCTTCTGGCGACGAACAAGGCGTCCAGAGACTGGCTGTTGATGGCCTATTCAAACGCGCCGTGGAGGCTGGCAGCGGCCAGTTCACTGATCCGGCCGTTAAAGCCCAGATCATGAGCTTAGCGCACATGCGCGGCCCAGGCGGAGCCAGGAGCATCCTCAATACGGTCGGAGGCGACGGTCACTTAACGGCCGAATCCGCGCCGAGTCTGGATCCCCAGGCGGTCGCGGCAATTAACCGAATGGATCGCCAGGAGTTTATGCGCCGGGTCGAATTGGCCCGCACGAAATATGATCAGAAGTTTCACGGCCAGGAGTATTGGAATCGATTTGGCAGAGGCTTGAGCGATCGCTACGCTCGCGAGCATGACTTATACGCAAACCTCCAGTAACTACCGCAGCGGGATCAGCTATCGCATCGGCAACAAAGAGGGATTTACACTAATGATTACATGTCGACAATCACCGGCCTGTTGGCTTCACAAGACAGCCTTCGCCGATGCCTACCAGAGTCTGTTCGACGCTCAAACAGACTAACAAACCGATGACACACACGCTACTACCACTATTGATAGGACCGGCATTGCTGGTCTATTCTCCGCTTGCGGTCCCACTATCGTTGAACGAGCCATTGACAGCTCAGAGGGCCACTCCTTTGGCTCGCTGAATCTTGAGCGGGAAAAGGCGGGTTTTGAGACCACTGACTTGGTCTGAATACCACGAGAACGGC
>DATFVD010000401.1:0-13300 GCA_035260505.1 Terriglobales bacterium | reverse complement strand
CAAGAGTTGCGGAGTCGGTGGCCCGAAAGAATGGTAAGCCGGTATCTCGCGGTAGCGTAGGAAGTTGATGCTTTGTTCTCGATCATCGGCGAAGTATGGGATACTGGGCTCGTCTTGCTACGTGTCGGCAGAATTCGCAAGGCAAAGCAAAAACATTTTCGTACAATAAACGTACAATGGATCGGGCAATGGGGCCCTTTTAGCCGTTGTGGCAGTTCCTAGAATCAATAACTTACGTGCTGTCAACACGCTAGATAGTTCGACTCCCGCCGCCTCCACCACTATTTAGTTTCAATCAGTTATGTAACACATGGCACCGACAATCTACGTAGAATGCTGGCAGCAGTTCTTAGGGCGTAGGTTCATTCCGGAGATCGGCCGTGCGTTAAGGCGCAGGCACGAGCGTTCGGGGCGATTCCAGCTTCCGTCCACGAACCGACCTAAAAATCAGCTTTGCGCCCTCGTCGCTGATTTGAGTCTTTCGCCAGTCCTCCACCTGACGTTGCATGGCTCGAAGCCTTCGCGCAGCCGTTCGCATTTCTGCACGATCATCCCGAGCACAGGAATCGCATTCGCTGACGAGTGCTGGGGCCTAGAACTTGAGCAAAAGATTGTTACTGCCCGGAATCAGAGTTTTATGCACGACGCCAGCATAGGCTTCGCCGGTGAAACTGACGTAGGCGTGTCCCGCGCCCGTCGACAGACCCAGGCTATCTCCAAGGAACAAGGGTAGAAACGCGTCCGCGCTCGGTTCAATCGGCACAGAGGTCAGGGTTGAGGGGCCGCCCGGTGCGTACCCGCCGGGAGCAATCTCGCGGCGCACCACCAGATAACGCTCGTTGTAAGGATCTTTGCTCGCGCTCAGATAAACCAGTTCAATCGCGTTGCGACTGGAGTCGGTCTTGAGCGAAGGCATCAGCTGGTGTCGCTTAGACGCATCGGCCAGCATGGGCGGCGCCCAGCCGAGTGGCACGCCGGCGGAATCGGTGACGGACCACGTAAAGACAACGTCTGAATCCACGCAATGAAGAAACGGCACTACTCCTACCCAGTAATATGGATCGACTTTGCACCGGGACCAGGCGACGAACTCTTCCATGTTGTTACCATTCACGCGATAGTCATGGACAGGAAGAGTGGCAGGTGGAAAGTCAAACGGGCTCGGGCCCGGTCCGCTGAAAAAGGGTATGGGCTGCCCCTCGGACGCGACCAGCGTGGGTTGCTTGCAGGTCGGAACAAGCCCCGCTCCATTCGGAACGCAGGCCACATGTTTGATGTCGAAAGTCTGACGCTCGTAGGGAGGCGTGTTGGTTTCAATAAAATTTATGCTCACATAGGTAATGCTTAATACGCCGTCGGGCCGCACCGCGATTCGGGAATACTGGGTATGCGGATCACCGCCGCTGATCGTGATGGGCTTGGAACAACCCTGCCGCGCTCTGAAGTTTTGCTGGCACGCGATGAGCTCAATGTAGGCGATGCCATGGGATAGATCAAAGTTCGTCCAACTGACGTACACATCCCCCGCGCCGACACCAGATGGGCGCAGGTCAACAGCCAAATGCGGCGTGGCACTGAAGGTGGACTGACCGATATTGCGCTGGGCATTCAATACACGGGCCATCGGCCAGCACATCGAGGCGGCGGTATCCAGCCCCTTGCTATCCGTCAGATGAGTCCCATCGGCACAGTACGCGGAGTTGTTCAGTCGTGATCCGCTAGTACTGAATAGTCCCAGGCCATTTACCGTTGCGGCAAAGCGCACGTCCACTGCGTACGCTCGGTTGCGGGTGGAATCAATGGCGACCGCTGGATCGTATCCGTAAAGCACATCTGCGGTGGGACGATATGGGATGTGGGGCAATGCACCCTCAAACGTGGCCGAGCAATCGGAACCGACACGATGAACGTAGTACCCGCTCATCGTGAATCCCCATGCGTTGCGAAATTGGTGCAGACCTGTTCCTCCGCCATTGCGAATCTGATCGAATACGCCGCGGTAGTCGTCACCGGCGGCGATCACAAGATCAGCCCCCAGCAGACCACCACCCGGAATGTAAGCGGCCGAATTGGCGAGCTGCGGAACTGGCAGGTGAATCTCCGGACTGCCGGTCGCGGGCTCCAGATTAAACAGCGCCCCCGCGGGCGCATCGCACGGATCGCTGACTCCAGGAGTTCGGGTTTGGGGGAACGTCGCTGGACTTGGCTGCGCCTGTAAATCCTCCGCCGGGCCATCCGCTGCAGGAACGTTGATCCCCATCCCCGCTAGATACCCTGCTAGCGGTGGGAAGCCGGCGGCAATCTTCTTCCCAGCCTCGGACGTCAGGAAGCGCAATGAACTCGAAGGCGCGATGATGGCGTTGTGCAAGTGAGCGGACCTGTCGGCCACGGACGGCGACGACGGGTTCGGATTCGAACTCGTTGCTTGCGCAGAAACCACCGGGCTCAGAAACATCACACTCGCAATGAGCCATGTCCAGTATGCGATTTTCATAAGTGTCTCCCTGCGGCTCGAAGCCTAGTAATCGATTCTGCCGATCAGATTGTCCTGCCCGGAAACTGGAATTCCGTAGAGTAACCCCTTATAGAACTGGCTGGTGAAGCCGATGTACGCCCGGCTGGTTGTACCATTTCCCTTTGCCGCTGCTCCGATGTAGTCGCCGATGAAATCGGATCCCAGTACAGGATCGTCGCTGGGCTCACTCGGGGTGGAAGTTATGAAAATCGGGGGATCCGCAACGTGGTGCAGAAGAGGGATCTCATTGTCCAGCACGTTGAAGCGGTGTCCGAACGGATCCTGTTCTGACGAAAGGTAGGTCACGTGAACGATATCCCGTGAGTGGTCGGTTCTCACCCACGGCATGATCTGATCGCCCGCGTGGCTGTTCACGGCCGATACGTATGCCCAGCCAGCAGGCTTGCCTGCGCCGTCGGTTGCTGACCAAGTCATGACCAACTGTGAGTCGGTACAGGTCAGATACAGAAACGTGCCGACAAACAGATAGGGATCGGTTTTGCAACGCGACCAGGCAACAAACTCCTCATAGGCTCCGTCCTTCAGCCGATTGTCGTGAGTCGGATACGACTGTACTCGAAAGATGTTGGCCGCAAGAGTTCCGCCGAACGCCAGGGGCGTCTTTTCTGTCGTGATCAGGGAAGGGGCTGAGCAAGTCGGAGCGGCGGGCGCTCCATTCGGCGTGCAACTCACATACTTGATATCGAAGGTCTGCCGCACGTAGTTCTGTTTGCCGGTAGGAATGACGTTGATGTTGACGTAGGTGACCGCGATCACGCCGTCGGGGCGTACCGCGATGTGTGAGAACTGGGTTTGTGGGTCGTCGCTGCTGATATTGATCGGAGCCGAGCATTCGGCAGCGAAGTTCGCGGGACACACTGCGAGCTGGATCTGCGACGCGCCGCTGGCCAGATCGAACCGCGACCAGGTGAGATACACGTTGCCCGCTCCGATGCCGGCCGCGCGGTCGTCCACGCGCAAATGTGGCTTATCGATGAACACTGAGCTCGCGGGTTGTGGATTGAACAGAACTCTCGTCGGCCAACAGGCAGCCGAAGTCGTGTCATTTCCATTGGCGTCCAGCAGATGAGTTCCGTTAGGACAGGATGCAGTGCTGTTCAGGGTTTTTGCGGAGGTTGCAAACAGGCCCAGCGCACTCGCACTATTGCCGAAGCGGAGGTCTTCGGCATAGATAAGGCCGCGCGTCGCATCCACCGCGATCACTGGGTCGCCCATCCCAAACAGCGTCTCGCCCGACGCTGGATACACCAGATGTGGCAGCCCACCTTCGAACGAGGCATGGCAGTCCGCTCCCACACGGTGCACGTAATACCCAGTCACGCTCAAACCCCACGTGCCGGCTACGGAGCTGAGAGCTGAATCGAGCAGGCCTCGATAATCGTTTGCGCCTTCGATGACGAGATCCGCACCATCCATTCCACCACTCGCAATGAAGTCTACTGACTCTTCATTCTGCGGTGCCCGAAATCCAATCTGTGGACTGCCCGTCGTCGGCTCCAGATTGAACCGCGCGCCTGCCGGCGAATTGCACTCCGCGCTTTCGGGGGCTTGGCTGATAACCGGCGGCGTAGCAGTTGCGATCGAAGCTGCTTGTGCGGGCGCAGGGAGCTTCGGCAGTGACACACCCCATCGCGTCAGCAGGCCGCGCGTATTTGAGTGCACAGCGGCCACCATTTTCCCTCGTTCGGACAGTAAGAAGACGATCGGGCCGGAAGGCGACGCCAGATTATTCTGAAAGGGCTTGGGATTGTAGGGAGCCCGGGCCTCGCGGAAGTCTGCTGGCGTCAGGGGGCCGCCGGATTGTGCAATTGCGGACGACGCGAAACTGATCAGCGCGACCAAAACAAGCGTCACTCCGGCGGTTCGCCTGGCCGATCGAGCGGCAGGACTTCGCAGCAACACCGGGAGAAACTCACCTTGGCGCTTACGGGGCACAGGACACCTCCGGAACGAAGTGCGGAGTATACACCGGTGGGATGTTCAGAGAAGCAACATAGATCGCATCAGCCCAGCCATCAGCACGATCAATGCGAGAGAATTGCTCACTAACCGAAACCCGTGAATCATACTGTACTCGTTCTCGACGACATCCTCTGGGAACTGGAGTTCGCCAAATCCCCGCTTGCATGAGGCGTTAGAAAACGGTTGGCTACTTCGCTCCTCTTCAATGCGGCTAGCGCCCGGGCGGGGCGACAACTTGTCCAAGTGGGAACAATGCAATCATGGTGATGACCCCTCTCTTCAGCCCATGCAGACGAACCTCGTCCGCACGGGTCCTCTAAAAGAAAATGGAATACTTGTTGGGAGTCGGCCGGGCGACGCTGCATCGAGGGCTGGAACGAGTGAGAGAACCGGGCTTCCAGGAATTCGTCTAGCTTGGCCGGGGCCGTGAACTGTGGGATTGGGTCTAGTTCCTTGACTGCGGAGATTCGCGCAACTGTTTCGGCCTAGAAATCGAGTTCACTGAGATCGACGGTATGCTCTCAAAATGGTTCGCGGAGACTTTCGTCTGTAAGAAAACTTCCTCTGAGGCTGTCGTTTGAGGGAGTGCCGTGATGAGGTTGAACTGGGATCGTAAGTTTAGGCGAGCTTTTCCCTTAGCGTTTCCTGATCTAACTCTTTTTCCCATCGCGCCACGACCAGCGTAGCCACACCGTTGCCGATCATGTTGACCAGAGCGCGGAACATGCTCATGAATCGGTCGATTCCGAGGATGAGGGCCATCCCGGCCACCGGAATCGTTGGAATAACGGAAAGCGTGGCGACTAGAGCGATGAAGGCGGCACCCTGCACACCGCTCGCTCCCTTCGAAGTCAGCGTGGCCACCGCGAAGATCGTCATTTCCTGAAGCAGGGTCAAGTGAGTATTGGTTGCTTGAGCCACGAACAATGCTGCCAGGGTCATGTATAGGCTGCTGCCGTCGGTGTTGAACGTGTAACCGGTGGGCACTACCAGGCCAACCAGAGAGCGCGAACAACCGAGCTTTTCGAGCTTCTCCATCAATGTGGGAAGGGCAGTCTCCGAGGAACTGGTTGCCAGCACCAGTAGGATTTCTTCCTTGATATAGAGGACGAACTTAACGATGTTAAATCCCGCCATCCATGCAATTGCCCCAAGAACGATGAGCACGAACAGAATCGAGGTTACATAAAACGTCACGATCAGCTTGGCCAGCGGGCCCAGTGAGCCAAGTCCATACTTGCCGATGGTGAAGGCCATGGCTCCGAACGCGCCGATAGGGGCAAAGCGCATCAGGATGTTGACGATTTTGAACACGACCTGCGTCAGGGCTTCAAGCATTTCGAGTAAAGGCTTGGCGCGCACTCCGGCGGCGGATAATGCAACACCGAAGAGAATCGATACGAATACGACTTGAAGAATGTCGCCCTTAGCGAAGGCATCGATGACCGTAGCAGGGATGATGTGCAGCAGAAAATCAGAGACACTCTGTGCCTTCGCCTGACCGGCATAGGCCGCGACGGCACCTGGGTCAAGCGCCGCGGGATTCACGTTGAAGCCCTCCCCGGGGCGGACCAGAGTTCCTACCGTGAGACCGATGGCCAGGGCAATCGTGGAAACGACCTCAAAGTAGAGGAGAGCCTTGCCGCCGACGCGTCCGACCTTCTTCATGTCCTGCATGCCCGCGATGCCAGTGACTACCGTGCAGAAGATAATGATCGTAATGATCATCGTGATCAGGCGGATGAAGGCGTCCCCTAGAGGCTTCATGGCAGCTGCGCGGGTGGGGCTGAAGTAGCCGAAGACCACAGCAATCAGCATGGCGATTACAACTTGCACCCACAGCGAGGCGTAGAACGGCTCGTGGGAGTTTGACTTCGCGGTCGGTGTGCTGGCGGAAGAAGTAGACAAAGTCAGTTCGCAGACGCCTCGAGGTTTTAATCAGCCATGAACGGATAATTCCCGATCTGAAGATACCGGATCGAGCCAGATTCCTGCCACGGAACATGTGGCTCTACCTGCTGATAAATCGACTGATGACAGTTAACAGTATCGCAAATAATACATAATAAAAGATTAATAGAATATACATTAATAATTTGTGTTGACTGTTAACAGATCGCACTGTATCCTCCGCCCTGATTACGGGGGAGGTTTTCCCCAATCGCTCTTTGTGGAGGTAGTCCATGGTTATCGCTCGCGATGTCCGGATATACGCGATATTGACGTTGGCACTGCTCCTATCCGCCCCGGTCTATGCACAAGTGTCCGGAGCCACCCTTTCTGGCAAGGTAATGGACGCGTCTGGCGCGGTGGTAACGAATGCGAAAGTTTCCATCAGGAACACAGCGACTGACGTCAAGCGAGACGTTACCACTGACTCGGCCGGCTTTTACAGCGCGCCGAATTTGTTGCCGGGAATTTATGACATCACAGTTGTAGCTCCTGGATTTTCCACCTCCGTGCAAACCGGCCTCACGCTAACGGTAGGAGCTGCGCAAGCCCTGGATATATCTTTGCAGATTGGCCGAAAGACTGAACGAACTGATGTCAGCGGCATCGCGCCGGACATCCAACTCGCTTCATCAATCATGGGCGCCGAGGTCGATTCCATAACCGTACGCGAGCTACCTCTGAACGGCCGCGACTGGACGCAACTGGCCACGCTCCAACCCGGAGTCACTTCTGTACGAGTCGAGGCGGGACCCAGCAATCGAGGCAATCGAGGCTACGGAACTCTTCTGTCCGTGTCCGGCCACCAACCGTACGAGAATAATTATCGGGTCAACGGAATTAGCATCAACGACTATTCGAATGGGTCGCCTGGCAGCACACTGGGCGTCAATCTCGGTGTGGACGCGATTCAGGAGTTTTCTGTCCTGATCGGTAACTACTCAGCGGAATATGGCCGTGCCTCCGGCGGAGTCGTGAACGCTATCACCAAGTCCGGCGCCAACCAGTTCCACGGGGATGCCTACTGGTTCATCCGCGAAAAACCCCTCGACGCGCAAAATTACTTCGATACCAGTCTGCCGCCCTTCCATCGCAATCAGTTCGGAGCCGCAGGCGGAGGTCCGATCAGGAAGAATAAGACCTTCATCTTTGCCGATTACGAGGCAATCCGCCAGGATAAGAGCGACACCTTCAGCAACTCTGTGCTTTCCCCGGCGGCGCGCGGGATCGGGACGGGGCCTGGTGGGGCGGCGGGGCCTTCTACTTTATGCTCCATCCCGCAGGGGCCCCCAAATCCCTGCACCCCTACTGTTCTTACCGGCGCTTTCGACCCAGACCCGGTGACGCACATCGACAAAGCGGTTATACCGTACCTCGGTTTTTATCCCCTGCCCAACGCCGGTCTTGTCGGAAACGGAGACACAGGGACCTTCAACACTTCGGGAATCGAGCGCTTGACGGAAAACTATGTGACGCTGAGGGGCGACCACCATGTCTCAGACAAAGACAGTCTTGCAGCCAGCTGGTTCTATGACAATGCACCCCTTACAATGCCCGATTCGCTGGTGGAATCGCTTACCGAGAATTTTACGCGAAGGCAAATGGTAGGCCTGGAAGAAACCCATATCTTCAGTCCCAGTTTGGTCAACACGGCGCGGTTTGGTTATAGCCTCGTGCGAGCGAAGGTCACCGCGCCTGTAGCCGCACTCATTCCTCTCGCCAAGGATCCGAGTCTCGGCGCGATCCCCGGGCGATTTGCACCCGTTCTCAACGTGCCCGGTCTCGTCACTATGCAAGGGGCCCTGGGCGATGTCTCAGCAGACATTCTCACCTGGAATTCCTTACAGCTCTATGACGATGCCTTCCTTACTCGCGGCAACCACTCTTTGAAATTCGGGTTTGCCTTCGAGCATATGCAGAACGATGAGTTCTCGGGCGGGGTTCCGCCAAATGGACAATTTAATTTCCCATCGCTCACGGGCTTTCTGATCAACCAGCCCGGCAGCATTAACCTGGACGATCAAGCGACCACTCGACCAATTAATGTGCGACAGTCTCTCTTTGGAGTCTACATTCAAGATGATTGGCGTCTGCGCTCGAACCTCACGCTGAATCTTGGCCTGCGCTATGAGCCTACGACGGTGCCGACTGAAGCCCATAACACGTTCGCTGTCTTGACCAGTCTCACCACCCCCGCCGAGGTGCCGGTTAAGACCTTCTGGGGAAAGAACCAAACGCTTCGCAACTTCCAGCCGCGGGTTGGTTTCGCCTGGGACCCATTTCGCAATGGCAAAACTGCCGTCCGCGCCGGCATTGGAATCTTTGATCAGCTGCCTCTTTCCTGGGTGTTCACTCACGGGAGCACCGGAGTTCTACCCTACCAACTCGAAAAAGATGCCTCCAACTTACCTGCGGGCTCGTTCCCGACGGGAGCCGTGGCGCTCGCCAACCTTCCCAACTTGAAAACTGTGGGGAACCGCTTTATCCAACAGAATCCACACCGCGATTACGCCATGAACTGGAACCTCAATATCCAGCGCGAAATCGCCGCAAACTTAACGGCAGCGGTTGCCTATGTGGGCTCGCACACTGTCCACGCCCCTTTCAGCACGGATGACAGCAACATGGTTCTGCCCACCCTGACGTCGGCTGGCTATCTCTGGCCCTGCGATCAGACTGTGTCCGGTTTTCCCAACACGCCTTGCACCGGTCTCGGAACACGGCTCAACGACAACGTGGGCCGGATTCGCGCGACTTGGTGGGATAACAGCTCCACGTACGAGGGCCTGCAGGCGGGGCTCTCAAAAAGAATGAGCCACGGGTTTCAGGTTCAGGGCAGTTATACCTGGAGCAAATGTCTGGACATGGGTTCAGGAGGCTTGCTGGGCGATCCGTACGCGAATTCGCTCTCCAGCCTGTTGTTCTTTAGCCGCGCATCCAGGCGGGGCGTATGTGACTTCAACGTAACCCACAACTTTGTGCTGAATTACCTTTGGCAGATTCCTACGCCAGAGTTTGGTGGAGAGGTCGGACGGCACATTCTGGGCGGTTGGGAACTTGGTGGAATCCTGGTCGCCAGTACGGGCTCGCCCTTTACGGTCACAATTGGAGGGGATCCACTCGGTCAAAACAGCACGGATGCGAAAAACTTCGCGTCGCGCCTCCCAGGGGCCGGATGCGACCACCCCGTCAATCCCGGCAGTGTCACGAATTACATCAAGCTGAACTGCTTCAGTCCTCCGCTTGCGCCCGCTTCGTTCGCCGGCGTGTGCCAACCTGCTTTTGATGGAAATGGCAACACGGTTCCTGGAACCTGCATGAACCTGTTTGGCAATGCCGGACGGAACACCGTGGTCGGGCCAGGCCTGTTGAATGTCGATGTCTCGGTATTCAAGAACAACACCATCGAAATAGGTTCAGGAAATATCAATATTCAGTTCCGGGCCGAGTTCTTTAACGTCATGAACCATGCCAACTTCCAGTCACCCCTCCACAACAGTACGCTTTTCAATCAAGACGGATCGCCGGCCAACGGAGCGGGTGCGATTGATGCCACATCAACGCCAGCGCGGCAGATCCAACTTGGTCTGAAGGTTATCTGGTAGACGAGGCATTCGCGTCATGATGTTGCACTTGAGAAACTGAGTATGATCACTAAATGGAGGATATAGGATGAAGAAATTCTTGTTGGCTTTGTGGCTTGCTTCCTTCGCATTGCTTGGGGTCGCCCTGGCAGCGCCGCCGGGATCGGGTTATCACCTGCTTAAGAAAGTCTCTTTGGGCGCGGCACCTGGTGGCGGCGAGTATTTCGACTACGTCACCATCGATTCCGCCGCGCGCCGCGTCTATCTATCGCATGGCGCCGAGGTCAAAGTGCTCGACGCGGATAATTTCACCGTGGTGGGCACCATTTCCGGCTTGAAGCGCTGCCATGGGGTCCTCGTGCTTCCCGAGCTTGGAAAAGGATTTATCACCGATGGCGATGCCGCTAAGGTGGTAGTGTTCGACCTAAAGAGCCTGAAGATTACAGCCGAAATCAAAACCCCCCCGGACACCGACTCCCTTATCTATGATCCGGCGTCGAAGCTTATCTTCACCTTTAATGGCGACAGCAAGAATGCCTCAGTGATCGATCCGGTGAAGGAAACTGTAGTGAAAACCATCGATCTGGACGGCGGCGTAGAACAGTCCGTCGCCGATGGCAAGGGCACGATTTACGACAACAACGAGGAGAAAAACGATGTGGCTGTGATCGACACAAAGACCTTGACGATCAAAGCCCGTTGGCCGGTAGCGCCGGCCGGATCGCCTGTGGCCATGGACATAGACCGTGAGCACCGGCGGCTATTCTCGAGCGGCCGCGATCCGCACTTTTTGATCGTAATGAATGCGGACAGTGGCAAGGTCGTCCAGTCGTTGCCCATCAGTTCCGGGGTGGACGCCAACATCTTCGAGCCTGAAACAGGATTGTTGTTTGTCGCGACACGCGCGGGCAAGCTTCACATTTTTCATGAAGACTCCCCGGACAAACTCTCGGAGGTCGAAATCATCACAACCGAGTATGGCGCCAAGACCATGAATATCGATCCAAAGACGCACAACCTTTTTCTCAGTTCATCGGATTTTGGTCCGCCAGGCCCTCCAACCAAGAAGCATCCCAAACCGGAGCGAACGGCGCTTCCTGGCACGTTTCACGTCCTGATTTATGGGCGGTAGAACAATCATCCTGACGGCAGAGGTTCTCGCACCGCCTCTGCCGTCACTCGAATTTTAGGAGAAACATTTTCCATCACGTCAACCTCCCTGGTTCTTAGGTATCGTATTAAGCTCTCCGCGCGGTGAGCCACGCGAATTTTAATAAGAAGCCGTCTCCGGCCGGTGTTGAGGCGGAACTCACTCGGTCTTTAGAAGCGAACCAAAATTCATGGGCGTAAAACAGACTCTAGTTGTTGCTCTTTTGTTGATACCCCGCGCTGACTGCGTGCCTGATCGTTCTTTCCAGTTGATGGAAACGTCCATCGCTGACATTCACAAGGCGATGCAAGCGGGCACTCTGACGTGCCACAATCTGGTCCAGCAATATCTGCAGCGTATCAATACTTACGACCAGCAAGGTCCCGCCATCAATTCCATGCTGTACATCAACCCGGCAAGCCTTGAGCAGGCCGATGCTTTGGATCAGGACTTTCGGCGCACCCACAAATTAAAGCCGCTCGGCTGCATCCCCATTGTTCTAAAAGACAATTTTGGCACTGCGGACATGCCTACCACCGCGGGCGCCCTCACGCTGAAAGGTGCACAGCCTGAGAAGGACGCTTTCGCTGTCAAACGGCTTCGCGAAGCCGGAGCGCTCATTCTTGGCAAGGCCAACCTGCAGGAGTTTGCCAGCGGCGGTATCTCCGTTAGTTCGCTGGGCGGGCAGGTGAAAAATCCGTACGACCTCACAAGAACACCGGGCGGATCTTCCGGCGGAACGGGCGCTGCTGTCGCGGCGAACTTCGCCGCTGCCGGTACTGGGTCCGATACCGGCGGCTCCATCCGATCCCCTTCTTCCGCAACCAGTCTGGTTGGACTCCGGCCCACCCGCGGCTTGATCAGCCGGGATGGTATCGTACCCGTGTCTTTTACCCAAGACACCATTGGGCCCATGACCCGCAATGTGGCAGACGCCGCAAGGCTATTGGACGAAATGGCCGGATACGATCCAAATGATCCTGTAACTGCTCTGAGCGTCGGCAATATCCCAAAGACCTACACGGCGTTTCTCGAGAGCGGACTGAAGGGAGCTCGTCTCGGCCTGCTTACCAACCTATTGGGTAGCGGTCCGGAATACGAACAAGTGAACGAGGTGATGGCCAAAGCGATTGAGGCGCTTCGGGCGCAAGGCGCAGTGATTGTCCGCCTCGAAGACGCAGCCCTCGACACCGGAATGTTGACCGCGAAATTTCGCCTGAACGAGCCGGAATTCAAGGCGGCACTAAACCGCTATTTACAGCAGCAGGGTTCGCGCGTGCCCGTGCATTCGTTAGCGGAAATCATTGCTTCCGGCCAGTACCATAAGCCGACACTGGAAAAATTCTTCGCCGCGGCTGAGAGTTATGAGGATGGCCCCAATTCCGCGGACTATAAAGATCGTCGGATGAGAATGGACGAAGTCAGGATCGAAGTGGCCGATCTCATGGCGAAAAATCAACTGGATGCCCTGGTCTATCCCCATCAAAAATGTCTGGTACTTCCCATTGGGGCAACGTTTCAGAAAGACCGCAATGGTATCATCGCGGCTCTGGCGGGCTTCCCGGCCATCGAAGTTCCCGCCGGCTTCTCTGCTCCGACGCCAGATGCTCCTATCGGGGTGCCAGTGGGTATAGAGTTTCTCGGGCGTGCGTGGGCAGAACCCGAATTGATAAAGCTCGCGTTCGGTTTTGAGCAGGCGACGCACTTGCGCAAACCGCCAGTTTCCACGCCTGTTTTGGCGGCCCCCAAAGGTGCTAAATCTAACTGACGACAATCTATACTCGATGGACTTACGGAGATTCGCGAGATGAAAAACAAGGATTTGCTCGTACAGGTAAAAAGCAGGCGCGCCGAAACCCTCTCTTCCCTGGTTGCCGAGGAGCTCGAGCGGATGATCATCCGGGGAGAATTGCAGGCGGGAGATCGTATTAATGAGAGCGCGATGGCAGAGATGCTAAGTATTAGCCGGGGACCTATTCGGGAGGCCTGTCGGAGTCTGGAAAAGAGCAACCTGGTCAGGGTGGTCATGAATCGCGGCGTGTTTGTCCGGGAAATGAACGTGGCTCAAGCGGCAGAGATTTATGACGTGCGCGCTCATCTGTTTGGCTTGGCGGGACG
>DATFVD010000400.1:0-2629 GCA_035260505.1 Terriglobales bacterium | reverse complement strand
AACCGTTCGATTTCTGCTCGCCCTTGCGCGTCTGGCTGAAACTCGCTCCTGGTTGTTCTTCGCTGCGATTTGTCTCAGCTGCGGATGGGGCCGCATGCACTCCCTGATCACACGTCATCTTGATCACGACGAGATCTTCACCTTCTACATTGCACAATCACAGACCCTCCGCCAACTCTTCAAACTCACTCACACCGTCGACCTGCATCCGCCGTTATCTTACCTACTCGTCCGAATGTCGTTCGCAATCTTCGGCGTCAGCGCCTGGTCCTGCCGGCTGCCTTTTCTCCTCTGCTATCTCGTTGCAGCCGGACTCCTGTTCTACTTACTGAGCCGCCTTTTGTCCCCCCTCTTCGGCCTCATTACCACCTTATTCTTATGGAGCACACCTTATGCCTATTTGGCAGGCGAGGCGCGCCCGTATGCCATGCTTCTATGTTTTACCAGCCTCATGCTCGTGAGCTGGCGCCAAGCCGTGGAGAGAGAGGGCCTGCGGCACCGGTGGGCGCTTGCTGGTCTCGCGGCGGGCGGATTCGGGCTGCTGCTCTCGCACATTCTCGGCGTGTTAGCCTTTGCAGCCTTCATCACCGCCGAACTTATACGCCTTTGGATTCGCCGTAAACCCGACTGGCATTTATGGATAGCCCTTCTCGTCCCGGTTGTCTGCGTCCTCACTTACCTGCCCCTGATCCGCACCCGTTCCACCATGCTGTTTGCTGACGAGTACCACGTAACCACCCGGCGCATGGTTAGCTTCTATTGGGAATCGATCCGCTACGTGGTTACTCCCCTGGTGTTCATTGCGCTACTTGCCTTGCTTTGGCCAGTCTTCAGAAAGCAACCATCCGCAACGTCCACGGCGAATCCGAACTCAATTCGCGTGCCTTTCGGCTTCCTGCTCGCCGCTCTTTCGCTTATGCCGCTTGCTATCGGCATTTTATTTGCTCGCACGTCCACCGCATTTTTCGACCGGTATGGAGTCGTGTGGCTCATTCCCTTCGCCGTCGTTCCGGCGATCGCGCTCGCCTATGCCACCCAGTGTGACCGGCTGGCTGCAACGGCCACAGCTCTTTTCATCGCCGTTATTTTCTTTTTCAACAGTTCGGGAAAGGCGTGGATCGTCGAGCAGGTGTCGAATCTAGCTCCTGCGAGGGCGGCGTCAAAGTTGCTCTACGTCCTGGCCCTGCCCCCGATGTTGCCCCCGGGCAACCCGCCGATCCCGTCGTACTTGCAGGCGGCTCTTGCCGTCGCTCCAAGCGTCTCCCATCTCGACGCCATTGATCCCCAGCTTCCAGTGGTCGCCAATACTGGCTTGACCTTCATGGAACTGGATCGGGAAGAATCCGCACAGGTCGCGCTGCGTCTCTACATGTTGACCGACGAAGTAGCTGCCTCCACCATCGCACACGATACCGTCTTCGCACATTATGAGCAGGTGGTATCGGCATTCCCCATCCGCGGCAAGATCGAAGATTATTGCAACTTCGTCTCTGCACATCCGCGATTCGTGGTTGTCGGCGCCTACAACAACCCGCAAGGATGGCTTCTCAGAAAACTTGATCAGGACGGGGCGGAACTGCACGTGCTGGGAATCTGCCAGGGATACAGTGAAGAGTGTCAGATCTATGAGATCAGCGTGCAGCGCGGACAGTGCGAAAAACCTTCGCGAGATTTCACCACAAGTGTAAGGTGAAACGCTCGATCTGCAGTTCCCAAGATTCCATGCCGTTCATCGAGCACCGGTTCGCCACGTCCGACTAGGGCCGCCAATACACGTGGAATATTCCTACTAACCGGCTTTCTGGAAACCTGCGTTCGACTTCCGCCCGCACCTCGGGGTTCATCTTGGCAGAGGGAAAAAACGGCGCTTCATTGATCACCACCAGCTTCAGGTCGTCGGATTGTAGCGCCTTCAACACTTCTTGTACCGGTGCGCCGCCGTCGTCGCGGGTGACGTTCTTCAGCCCGGAAAGAAAATACAGCTCCGGACAATCGTTGCCTGCATACATCAGTCCATTCGGACTGTGCTCCTGCAGAAGATGGGCCAAGCCCGCAAAATCTGCGGCATATTCAATCCGTACTCCGCCGGCCCGCTCCAGATGCAGTTCATCCATCCGTCCCACTTTGTGAGTCAATTCGTATACGTAGTCTGGAACCAGCATCAGCACACCAAACAGCAGATAGAATCCCGCCACCGCTGCCAGCACGTACGTTCCCGCCTGCTGCTTCGCGGTCGTCACAATCGCCACCGCTGCCAGCAAAGTCAGCGGCAAGGCATAACACAAATAAATCGGCGCAGAGAAGGGATACTGCACCAGCCCGCACATCGCCGCTAGGCAGATCAGCACCATTACACGTTGCTTTTGGAGTTTTGTGGTAGCGCTCGCCTTTCCCGCCGCCAGCAGAAAGGCCGCGCCCAGCAGCACCACGAGCGGAGTGAGGGTGGCGACTGAATACCACACGCCCGAAACAATTCCACTGGTCGTCGTGGACTTCACCAGCATCACGGCCAAACCGAGGCCGACAGCCGCGCTCACCAACGTGCTCTGGAATTCGCGCCGGTACATTGCCGCTGCAATCAACCCCACCAGGACCAACGCGAAGATGGCCTTCTCAATCGGCACCGGGC